>CANQIG010000221.1 GCA_947623765.1 uncultured Clostridia bacterium
CCAGAAATACCGCCCGAACCACAGCAGATCCCTCCCAAAATGCACTGCGCTCATTCTACCATATCCGGCGCGGGAACGCAACCGCCTCCCCGCTTGACACCGCGCGGCGGAAAGGGTATAATAGGAAGTACAAAATCGATTTGGAAAGGAAGAACGCATATGCCCACCATTCTGGAAGCACTCGAACAGCGCTTTTCCACGCGCGGATACACCGCGGAAAAGCTGACCGAGGCGGAGCGCGACACGCTGATCCGCGCCGGTCTGCAGGCGCCGACGGCGGCGAACCGGCAGGAGATCCACATCACGGTCCTCGACGGCGACAACCCGATCCTCGAGGAGATCGAAGCGGAGAAGAACGCGCTCGCGAACATTCAAAACCCCGCGCACAATTTCTACTACGAAGCGCCGACCGTCATGATCCTCAGCGGCGACACGGCCATGGCGTGGAGCGCCGTGGACGCCGGGATCGCGGTGCAGAATATCGCGCTCGCGGCGGAAGGGCTGGGCCTTGGCAGCGTCATCCTCGGCTGCATCAAGGCCGCGCTGAACGGCGAAAAGAGCGAGTATTTCTCGAAGGCGCTCCGCTTCCCGGAAAACTACGGCTATCAGGTCGCGATCGCCGTGGGCCACAAGGCCGTGACGAAAGCGCCGCACGAGTACAGCGCGGAAAAGAACGTCACCATCCTCTGAGTTCTATGCTCCTAATGTGTGTATAATGTGCGAAGGACGGCTGCCCCGCAGAAATGCGGACAGCCGTCCTTCCGTTTTATTGCAGCTTCCGTCGGAACGCGGCGACGGCCAGCGCAAAGAGCGCGGCGGCATAGCCCAGCACCCAGAAAAGGTGGGCCGAAATCTCCCCGAACTGCCCCGCGACCGCCGCGCGCTGCAGCTCCACCGCGTGGAAGAACGGCAACAGCTCCGCCGTCCGGCGGAACCACCCGCCCACGAGGTCGAACCGGATCCCTGAGAGCCACGCGGCGGCGTGTCACCGCAGCTTCCGCCGGAACGCGGCGACGGCCAGCGCGAAGAGCGCGGCGGCATAACCCAGCACCCAGAAAAGGTGCGCCGGAAGCTCCGCAAACTGCCCTGCGACCGCCGCGCGCTGCAGTTCCACTGCGTGGAAAAACGGCAGCAGCTCCGCCGCACGGCGGAACCACCCGCCCACGAGGTCGAGGTCGAACCAGATGCCCGAGAGCCACGCGGCGAGATTCGTCAGGAGCGCACCGCAGATCCCGCCCACCTGCTTCACGGAGAGCAGGCTCCCGCAGAGCAGGCCCAGCGAGAGGAACACGAGCGCGGCGGGCAGCTGCAGGACGAGCGCCAACAGCAGGTTCAGGCCGACCGGCAGGCCGAGCGGCACCGCCGCCGCAAAGCAGAGCGCCGACTGCCCGAGCGCGATCGGCAGCGCGGGCAGGAGATACCCCGCGAGAAAATCCGCGGCGGTGAGCGGCGTCGTGCGCAGACGCGCGAGGAACGCGCTCTCCCGGTCCTTCGAGAGGAGCGTCGCGGAAAAGAGCGTCATAAAGCTGAGCCCGAACACGGCGATCCCCGGCGCGAGCCGCCCGACGGCGAAGAGCTCGACCGGGACGTTCGCCTGGATCGCGGAGAGCAGCCAAAGGAGCGCGAGCGGGAACCCGAGCGCAAACACCGAGGTCAGCGGGTCGCGGAGGATCTCCTTCGCGTTCCGCCCGGCAAAGGCAAACAGTTTCATGACGCTTCCTCCTCCCGCACGAGACGCACGAACGCGTCCTCGAAGCGCTCCGCGCCGGTCCGCGCCTTGAGCGCTTCCGGCGTGCCGAGCGCCAGCAGCCGCCCGGCTTTCATCACGCCCACGCGGTCCGCGAGCGCCTCCGCCTCCTCCATGTAATGCGTCGTGAGGATCACCGTGACGCTCCCCTTGAGCGCCGGATCACGTCCCAGAGCTCGGCGCGCGCCAGCACGTCGAGTCCGAGCGTCGGCTCGTCGAGGAACAGGACCTTCGGCCCGCCGACGAGCGCCATCGCGATGCTGAGACGCCGCTGCCACCCGCCGGAGAGCTTTCCCGCCCGCCGCCGTTCGACTTCCCCGAGCCCGAGCCGCCGGGAGATCTCCGCCGCGCGCGCCCTGCCCGCCGCGCGGGAGAGTCCGTGTACGCCGCAGAGCAATTCCAGATTCTCCCGGACGGTGAGGTTCGGCGCGACGGCCGTCTCCTGCGGCGAAACGCCGAGGATCTCCCGCGCCGCTTTCGGCTCGCGCACGACGCTGCGCCCGAGCAGGAACGCGTCGCCCGAAGTGGGCTTCGTCAGCCCGCAGAGCATCCGGATGAGCGTCGTCTTGCCCGCGCCGTTCACCCCGAGCAGCGCGAACAACTCGCCCTCCCGGACGCCAAGGTCGAGCCCGTCGACGGCGGTCACGTCCTTAAACCGTTTCGTCAGCTTTTCCGTTCGGATGGCTTCCATCCTGCGCCTCCTTTTCCGCAAAGCGGCGCCGCAGCCCGAAGAACAGGTCCGTCAGGGCGGCGCTCACCGTCTCTTCGTCCCAGTCGAGGTAGCGCGTCGCGATCATGACGGCGATCCCGTGGACGAACACCCACATCTCGAGGTGGAACTGCGCGGCGTCCGCCTCGGAGAGGCCCGTCGCGCCGCGCAGCGCGTCGATCACTGGCTGCACCTCGTCGAAGCGCTGCGGCGGCTTTTCGCCCTCGCGCGCGCACATGAAGAGCAGCCGGAAGAGCTCCGGCTCCTCGCGCGCGAAGCGGATGTACGCCATGCCGCTCGCCTTGTACGGCGGCCAGCGCCCGGACTCCATGTCCTCCCGGATGAAGCGCCGGAACAGGTCCCACGCGGCGAGCAGGACCTCGCGCTGCACCTCGGAGAGGCTCGAAAACAGGCTGAAAATGGGCCGCGCGGACGCGCCGAGCCGTTCGCCGAGCGCCCGCGCCGTGACCGCGCCGGGCCCGGCCTCGCGCGTCATGTCGAGCGCCGCGCGGACGACCTCCTCGCGCGTGAATCTGCATTTTGGCGGCATACGCATCCCTCTTTCTAAAACGCTTGTTATGCAATGTTTGTTTTAGTATAATCCCTCCGCGCGGATTTGTCAAGCCCCCTGCGGGAACTTTTTTTGACGTTCCCGCAGGGCGGCGGGGTTTCTGCAAAAAAGGAAAAGCCGACGGCCAGCAAGGAGTGAACTGCCCCAGATTATACAGACAGCACAAAAAAGCCTCTAAGCAGGAAATATGAAGATTTAAGCGGAGTGGCG
>CANQIG010000222.1 GCA_947623765.1 uncultured Clostridia bacterium
CGATGCCCTGCGACGCGTCCACGACGAGCACCGCGCCCTCGCACGCCGCGAGGGACCGCGAGACCTCGTAGTTGAAGTCCACGTGGCCCGGCGTGTCGATGAGGTTGAAGGTGTAGATCTCCCCGTCGTCGGCCTTATAGTTGAGCGTGACGGCGTGCGCCTTGATCGTGATGCCGCGCTCGCGCTCGAGCTCCATATTGTCGAGGATCTGGTCCTCCATATCGCGCAGGGCGACCGCCTCGGTCATCTCGAGGATGCGGTCGGCGAGCGTGCTCTTGCCGTGGTCGATGTGCGCGATGATGCTGAAATTGCGGATCTTGCTCTGTTCCAAATGGATGCCTCCGTTTTGGGCGTAGTCCCATTTTTGTCCTGTCTTTCCCGGCGGCCAAAGCCGCGCGGTCTAAGGAATATTATACCATCCGCGCGTCGAACGCGCAAGAGCGATCTCCGGGAGAAAAGAGCCCCGGCGACGGGGCTCTCTGTGATCCAAAGCTCAGAAAAGGTCGAGGAGAAAGCACGGTTTCCCGTAAAAGACGCCGTCGAACGGCGCTTCCTTCCGCAGGATACGCGCGCCATTCTCCCAGCGGGCCCCGCCGTCCGGCCTCGCCCCGAGGATCAGCGCGGAGAATGCGCCGATCGAGAGCACGGCGTCAGGCCGCGCGCCCACGCGCGCGACGCGGTTCTCCCCTTCGCCGAACGTGAGCGCGAACGTCCCGCAGTTCTCCGGGATCACGCCGTCCTCGATGCGCAGCACGAGCGTTCCCTTGCCGCGGCACCGCGCCGCGCGGAGGATCTTCTCCGCGTCGACGACGCGCAGCATCCCGTTCGGCGAGAGCTCACACTGCGTCTCGTAGTTCTCCCCGAGCAGCGACTGCAGCGGGATGTTCGCGGGCACGGTGAACCGGAGCGTCGCGTAATCCGAGGAAAACGCGGATTTCGCGAACGAGAGCAGCCCGTGCAGCGCTTCAGCGTCGCGGAACAGGAACCCGTTCTCGTTCCCGAAGTCGCAGGTGCAGTTGAGCTCCGCGCCGTCTTTTGTCTCTTTCTTTTTCGAGATCATCAGCCCGCCGGGCACGCCGGCGCTGTCCCGCCAGACATACACGTACCGCGTTCCGTTCCAGTTTTCCGGCTTTTGGAGCGCGGCGTTGTACACGTCGCGCAGCGCGGAGAGGTTCGTCTCCGCGAAGCAGATGTTGTAGACCTCGAGGAGCGGCGAAAAGTCCCCGTCCGGGAAGATCTGCTCCACCGTTCCGGTCTGCGGCCAGCGCGGCAGCGCCGAGAGCGACAGCTTCCATATGGCGCGCATCGCGCCGCATTCATACCCGAACTTCCTGTAAAACTCGTTGCTGAACGGGTAGAGCGCGGAGAGCCCAAACCCCCGCGCGTACATATCGCGGAGCTGGTCCTCCATCAGCGCGCGGACCGCGCCGCTTCGCCGGTACGCGGGCAGCGTCGCGACGCCCCCGATGCCGCCCATCTTCTGGACGGTCCCGTCAAAACGCACGCTGTACTCCCGGGAATTGACATGGGAAAACAGCCTCCCGTTCTCATCAAACGCGCCGAGGGCGCGGTTCCGCGCTTCCCAGCGCAGGCCGTCCACGTCCGGCTCTTTTTTGGCGTTCTCCTTTTCTTTTTCCGGGTCGACACCGTATTCGTACGCCGCCGCCATGACGAGCTCCGCCTGCCAGCGTTCTTCGCGCGCGATGGGCCGAATCACCATTTCGCTCTCCTCCTCACGTTTCGTCGGTGTGCTTCTCGCCGAAATAGAGCACGGAGAGCTTCTTGTCGTCGCGGATCGCCGCCATCGCGAGCTTGCGGTCTGAGATGCGCAGGATGAGCGAGAAAAGCGTGTTGATGAGCGCGCAGACCGCCGTCAGCGCCCAGAGCTTCCTGCCGCGCTTTCCCTTTTTCGGCGGCTTGGGCGGGGTCGGTCTCTGGGGGACGCGCCCCCTTCCGTTACGCGTGGCCATGTTTATACTCCTGTTCACAGTAGAGGCAGCGATACCGGTGCGTCGCCTCGTCGCAGAGATAGAAAATGTGGTCGATGCCCTCCTCGCTGCTCGTCACGCAGCGGGGGTTCTTGCACCGGATGACGTTTTTCAGCGTCTTCGGGAGCTGGAGCTTCGTCTTGCGGACCAGCTCGCCGTTTTCGATCACGTCGACGGTGATGTTCTCGTCCACAAAGCCGAGCACGTCGAGGTTGATGTCGATGTCGCCCTCGATCTTGATGATGTCCTTCTTGCCCATTTTGCCGCTTCTCGCGTTCTTGATGATCGCGACGCAGCAGTCGAGCTTCCCGAGCTCGAGCAGATCGTAGATCCGCATCCCGAGGCCCGCGCGGATGTGGTCGAGCACGATGCCGTTTTGGATGCTGTCGATGTTGAGCACGCCGATTGCCCCCTTCCTTACACAAGGCCCGGCTCGATGCCGAGCAGCATGAGGATCAGCGCCATACGGACGTAAACGCCGTTTTGCGCCTGTGTGAAATATCTGGCTCTCGGGTCGCTGTCGACCTCGACCGCGATCTCGTTGACGCGCGGCAGCGGGTGCAGCACCGTGAGGTCCGGCCGCCCGAGCTTCATTTTATCCGCGTCGAGGATAAAGCTGTCCTTGAGGCGGATGTAATCCTCCTCGTTGAAGAACCGCTCGCGCTGGACGCGCGTCATGTAGAGCACGTCGAGCTCCGGCATGACTTCCTCCATCGTCTGCACGGTCCGGTACGGGCAGCCGGAGGGGACTACGACCTCCTTCACGATGTAGCCCGGCACGCGCAGCTCCTCCGGGGAGATGAACACGAATTCGATCCCCGTACAACGCGCGAGAGACTTGATGAGCGAATGCACCGTGCGGCCGAATTTCAGGTCGCCGCAGAGACCGATCACGAGATGGTCGAGCCGCTTTTTCTCCCGGCGGATCGTCATCAGGTCGGTGAGCGTCTGCGTCGGGTGCTGGTGCCCGCCGTCCCCCGCGTTGATGACGGGGATCGAGGCGTGCATCGCCGCGATGCGCGGCGCGCCCTCCTTGTTGTGCCGCATGGCGGCGATGTCCGCATAGCACGAGATCATGCGGATCGTGTCCGCGACGCTCTCCCCCTTCGCGGCGGAGCTGCTCTGCGCGCTGGAAAAGCCGAGCACCTGCCCGCCGAGGCGCAGCATCGCGGATTCAAAGCTGAGACGCGTGCGCGTGCTCGGTTCAT
>CANQIG010000223.1 GCA_947623765.1 uncultured Clostridia bacterium
TGATCTTAAATCGCTTGAAGGTTTCTTCCTGTTTCCCGCCATTTTTGGATGTTGTACATCGGAAACACCTCGATTCCAAGAAAGATGAGGGTCCTTGTGCTCCGCCTTTTCACCAGCGAGAGCGGCGGCCATATCTTACCGCAGCTTTTTCGTTCTGCTTTGGGGTCCAGCCGTCCGTCGCGCCGCTGCGGGACTTATTCGGGACGAACGGCGGGCGTTACCGCACCAAGCAACCCGCGTACTTCATGAAGTAAGTAGAAGTCTTTGTCCTGCATGGGGGTTCACGTCCTTTCTCTGTTCTGGCTACAGTATACCACAGCCGAAAGCGCTTGTCAAGAGTTTTTTCTAAAAAATTTTTTCTTTTTTGAAAAAGAATGGGGAACTTCACAAAAATGGGCATTTCGATCCCGGGTCCTCCGGGGGACAGGCGGGCCGGGACAGGGAAAAGCGGCCGTCCCGGGGGAAAATCCGCGATTTTCCGCGCATGGCGCGGGAAAGGCTTGATTCTTTCATTGGAAAATGGTAAAATAAAAGGAAGCCCGGCCCGCAGCGCCGCTGCAAGCCGGGCGGACTTTTTCAGAAACGCAGAAAGCCGAAAGCGGCTTTTGCGCGGCGGAGGACCGAAGGGACGGCGATGCGAACATGAACATCCGGAACTGGGTGGTGAGGCCCCTCATCAAGGACCGTGCGGCGGCGCTCGCCGAATCGCGGGGGCTCCCGCCTTTTCTCTCGGTGCTGCTGACGATCCGCGGGCTCGACGAACCGGATGCGCTCGACCGGTTCCTCGGGGAGGAAGCCGCGTTCTCCGATCCGCTCCTCATGGCGGACATGGAGAAGGCCACCGAGCGGATCAACCGCGCCGTCGAGGAGATGGAGCGCATCGCCGTGTACGGTGACTACGACGCGGACGGCGTGACGGCCACCGCGATGCTCTACGCGTACCTAGAGACGCGCGGCGCGGACGTGCTTTACTATATTCCCCAGCGCGAGGGGGAGGGCTACGGCATGAACGCCGGGGCCGTCGAAAAGCTCGCGGGGATGGGCGTGCGGCTCATCGTCACCGTCGACAACGGGATCGCCTCCGTGGAGGAGACTGCCCTCGCGAAGCGGCTCGGCGTGGATGTGGTCATCACGGACCACCACCGGCCGCAGGGCGCGCTGCCCGAGGCCGAGGCCGTCGTGGATGCGTACCGCGAGGACGACCGGAGCCCGTTCAAGGGGCTCTGCGGCGCGGGCGTCGTCTTTAAGCTCCTGATGGCGCTCGAGGGGGAGATGAGCGCCGCCGAGGATCTGCTCGAGACGTACGGCGACATCGCCGCAATCGGCACGGTGGGCGACGTCGTGCCGCTCGTCGGGGAGAACAGGACCATCGTAAAATACGGGCTTCGCGCCCTGCAGAACAGCGAGCGTCCCGGCGTGCGGGCGCTGCTCGAGGCCTCCGGCGCGGCGGGGAAGCCGCTGACGGCGACCGGCGCGGCGTTCTCGCTCGTCCCGCGCATCAACGCCACGGGGCGCATGGGCGCGCCGGAGCGCGCCGTGCGGCTCCTCGTGACGCTCGACGAGGAGGAGGCGGCGGCCCTCGCGGAGGAGATCTGCGGGGAGAACGAGGAGCGCCGCCGCGTGGAGAACGAGATCGCCGAGGAGGCGTTCGCGCGCATCGAACAGGAACGCCTTTCGCGCGACCGCGTCATCGTGGTTTCGGGCGACGGCTGGCACCACGGCGTGATCGGGATCGTCGCCTCGCGGGTCGTGGAGCGGTACGGCAGGCCGTGCATCGTGCTCTCCCGCGGGGAGAGGGAGACGAAGGGCAGCGGGCGCAGCGTGGAGGGCTTTTCGCTCTTCGCGGCGGTGCTCTCCGCAAGGGACCTGCTGCTGCGCTTCGGCGGCCACCCGATGGCCGCGGGCGTCACGATGAAGACGGAGAACATCGAAGCGTTCCGGAACGCCGTGAACCGCTATGCCGCAGAGCATCACCCGAGGATGCCCGCCGTCACGACGACGGTGGACTGTCGGCTGAACCCGGCGTCGCTCTCCGCCGCGATGGCGGACGAGATCGCGCGGCTGGAGCCGTTCGGCACGGGGAACCCGCAGCCGGTCTTCGGGCTGTTCCGCATGAAGCTGACGGGCATCGCGCCGGTGGGCGGCGGGGGACATCTGCGGCTCACGTTTGAGAAAAACGGCGCGGTGCAGACCGTGATGAAATTCCGGACGACGGCGGAGGAGTTCCCGTACCGCGTCGGCGATACGGCGGACCTCGCGGTGGAGCTCGAGAACCGGACGTACCGGGGCCAGCCCTCGCTCTCCGTGATCCTTCGGGACATCCGCCCGTCGGGCTTTGACAGCGAAAAGGAGCTCGTCTCCCTCGCGGATTTCGAGCGCTTCGCCCGGGGAGAGCCTCTGGAGCAGAGCGCGCGGGAGGCGCTCCTGCCGGACCGCGCGGCGCTCGCGGCGGTCTACCGCGCGCTGCGCGGGGAAGCGGGCGGGCCGATCTTCCTGCCGCGCTTTGCGGCACGGCTGCCGGGCGTGTCGCTCGGGAAGCTCCTCGTCGCGCTCGCGGTGTTCCGGGAGCGCGGGCTGCTCGCCTATTCGCTTTCCGGGGAGACCGCCGAGGTCCGGCTGATCGAACAGACCGGGAAGACCGACATCGGCGCTTCGCCGCTGCTCAGGCGGCTTTCCGGGAACGCCTGACGGGAGAAGCAGATAAAATATAAGGGATAAAAAAGATTTTGCCCGGGAACAGGAGGGGCAGTATGGCAGAACCGACCAAAACCTACAGCGATCTGATCTCGCTCGCGGAATCCAGCGGCAAGGAATACGACCTTGCGCTCATCGAAAAGGGATACCGCTTTGCGGAGGAGGCCCATGGCACGCAGAAGCGCAGCTCCGGCGAGCCGTATATCACACACCCGATCGCGGTGGCGTGCCGTCTCGTGGAGTTCGGTATGGACACCCCGTCGGTCGTGGCGGGCCTTCTGCACGACGTGGTGGAGGACACCCCCGCGACGTATGACGATATCGTGCGGAACTTCGGCAGGGAGATCGCGAACCTTGTCGACGGCGTGACGAAGCTCGGCAAGATCCCCTATTCCTCGCGCGAGGAGCAGCAGGCGGAGAACCTGCGCAAGATGCT
>CANQIG010000224.1 GCA_947623765.1 uncultured Clostridia bacterium
GCTGCGCGATGAACACGTCCGCCGCCATGCTCGCCGCGAGCACGCGCCACCGCGCGAGGTCGTCGAGCACCGCCTTCGCGCGGCTGTCTTCGCTCTTGAGGAGCGAAACATAGAGCGGGTCCGCGCCGCGCTCCCGCCGCATCTCGGCGAGATCGTCCGCGGAAAAACCGTAGACCGGGCTCATCAGCACCGCGAGCAGCGGGACGTCCTGGTTCGGGTTGTCGATCACCGAAAGAAACGCGAGCAGCAGGGAGATCTCCCCCGCCGCAAAAAAGCCGCCCGAGACCGCCGCCCACGCCGGGATGCCCCGCGCCCGCAGCGCCTCCGCGTAGATCGGCGCGTAGCGGTTGGAACTGCGCAGCAGGACGCAGAAATCGCGGTAGCTCGCGGGACGTTCCGCGCCGTTTTCCGTGACGGTGAATCCCTCCGCGATCATTTTGCGGATCTTCTCCGCGATGTATCTCGGCTCGAGGACCTCCGCGCCCGCGCCGTCCACGTCCTCGAGGAACGTCGCCTCGGTCTCACAGCCGCGCTTTTCCGGGTAGACCGCGCCGGGGATCAGGAGCTCGTCGCCGCTATAATCGACGCCGCCCGCCTCCCGGGACATGAGGAGCCGGAAGACGAAATTCACGCTCTCCGTGACCTCTTTCCGAGAGCGGAAATTCCGGCCGAGGATCACCGCTGCGGGGTATTTGTCCGCCGCAGGGTCATAGCGCGGGAACGCGTCCCGGTAGCGGATGAAGCAGTCCGGCGTCGCCTGCCGGAAGCTATAAATGCTCTGCTTCACGTCGCCGACCATGAACCGGTTCTCCCCGTTCCTCGACACCGCGCGGAACAGAAAATCCTGCGCCTCGTTCGTGTCCTGATACTCGTCGGTCATCACTTCGTCGAACCGCGCCGCGACGGTCTTCGCCGTGTCTGTGGGCTCGTAGCCGTCCGCCGTCTCCTCCCAGAACAGGCGCAGCGCGAAATGCTCGAGGTCGCTGAAATCCACGAGATTCAGCGCGCGCTTCTTTTCGGAAAACACGGCCTCGAACCGCAGCACCGCCTCCGTCAGCGTCTCGGCGAGCGGGCGCAGCGCGTCAAATTCCGCGCGGCACGACGCGTCGTCGGAGAGAAACAGCGAACCGAGCGCCGTGACCTCCTTCTTGACGTTCTCCCGCATGGCGCGGACACGCTCCTTGAGCCCGTTCGTGCCGCTGTACCGCCCGATCGTCGGGAACGCGAGCGACCGAAACGATGCCGAGATGCGGTCCCAGTCCCCGCTTTCGACAGTCTCGAGCAGCCGGTTCACGGTGTCGATGTCCGCAAGGATCGCCGCGCCGTAGCTTTTGAACAGTCCCGCGTCCTCGAGCAGCAGGGAATATTCGCTCTCGGAGAGCCGCAGCGCAAAGCGCAGGACCTCCTTCGCGTAGCGCAGCGCCGTCTTGCCCCAGAGCGTCTCCGCGGCAGGCCGCGTCCCGTCGAGCATCGCGGTCGTCTCCCGCAGCCACGTCTCCGGGAACGGGTGGCTCCGCGTGTATTCGTAGAGCCGAAGGATCAGCTCGAGCAGCTTCCGGTCGTCCCGGTCGCCGCTCACGGCGTCCGCAAGGCTCGTGAAACGCGCGTCGCCGTACATCGCCCCGGCGACCTCCTCCGCGGCCTCGGCCATCAGCTCCTCGCGCCGCTTGTCGGAGACGACCGAAAAATCCGGCGAGATGCCGAGCAGATAGAAGAACTCCCGGACGATCGACGTGCAGAAGCTATCCACCGTGCAGATCATCGCCTGCTGCAAAAGGAGCTGCTGCCGCCTCAGCCGCGTGTCGTCCGGCCGCTCCGCGACGAGCGCGAGCAGCCGCTTCTCGATGCGTTCCCGCATCTCGGCGGCGGCCGCCTTCGTAAATGTCACGACGAGCAGGCGGTCCGCGTCGGTCGGGTCCTCCGGGTCCGTCAGCCGCCCGATCACCCGCTCCGCGAGGACGGCGGTCTTGCCGCTGCCCGCCGCCGCAGAGACGAGCACCGTGCCGCGCCGCGCTTGGATCGCGTCAAGCTGTTCCCTAGTCCATTCCGGCACCGTCCCCATCTCCTTTCCGCAGCCTTTCTTCCATGTTCGCGAGGATCTCGTCGCTCTTCATCCGGTTCTTTTCCGGCTCTTCCGCCGCCCGCTCGGAGCCGCAGACCGCCGTATACGGGCAGAACGCGCAGGCGTTCGTCCCGATCTGAAGCGGCTTCGCGCCGACGTCGCCCGCGCGCAGCGTCTCCGCCATCGTCGCGACGAGCCGCTTCACGTAGTCCATCACGAGCCCGAGCGCGTCCTCGGCGAGCAGCGACCCGCTCTTTTGCAAACTCCCGTCCTTCGCGAGCTTCACCGGCACGAACCGTCCCGCGAGATCCGATTCCATCGCGAGCGCGATCTCCGTGTCGTTCAGGATCACGCCGTTCATGCACAGCGCCTTATCCGCCGCTTTTTTCAGCTTCTCCGGCGGCTCGGTCTTGTCCGAGGGGATCGGCGTGAGGAACGACGGCATATAGAGCACCCCCGCCGGATGCGCGCCCGTGTGTTCCGTCAGCGCCGCGAGATAGAGCAGCATCTGCAAGCTCATCCCGTAAAGCACGTCCGAGAGCCGAAAGTCCTTGTAGCCCGTCTTGTAGTCCACCACGCGCACATACGGCCCGCGCGGGCTCTCGAATACGTCCACGCGGTCCACCACGCCGCCGACGCGCACGAACCCGTCCTTCGTCGGAATGCGAAGCGGCGGGAACGCCCCGCCGGATTCCAGCGGGAGCTCAAAGTATCTCGGCACGAATCGGCTGCTTTTCAGCTCCTCCGCTACATGGAGGATCAGCGTCCCGGCGGTCTTTTCCATCCGCCGAAACCGGTACTTCTCCCTGTCGGAGAGCCCCTCCGTGCCGCCCATGTTCTCCCTTGCGTATGTTTCGATGCACGCCCGCACCTTCTCGGAGAGCCGTTCGGGCGTCAGCGTCTTCACGTCCTCGTCTTTGTCCCCGATCACGCGCTCGAACAGAAAATGCATCAGCGTACCGTATTCCAGCGCGTCGAGCTCCGCCGGGCGGCGCTCCTTCGCGCCGAGCGCATACCGGCAGAAATACCGGAACCGGCACGCGTGATACGTCTCGATCT
>CANQIG010000225.1 GCA_947623765.1 uncultured Clostridia bacterium
CCTGCGATATTCGCGGCGAGCGCGTTCGCCGAGGTGCCGTTCGACGGCGCGGACGCGCTCGCCGCGTATATCGCAGGGCGGGCGCAGGTGTTCGGCATGACGGCCGGGGAGGCCGAAAAGGCTGCGGAGGAGCTTTTCGCCGCGCGCGCGGGGCGCGGATACCGGGACGCGGAGGCGCGCTTCCTGCTGATCGTGCGAAAGAAGAGGACGGCAATCAATCAAAACTACTAGTTTACTAGTGGCTTTGATTGAACTTTATTATCGCATCGCTCGCCGTGCAGCCCGTCAAAGGGGTCACTCGATCCGCCGTAAGCCGTCTCGAAACGGGAAGATCGCTTTGTTTTATGCGCTCTCGGCGTACTGCTGCGTATAACTTTAGTTGTATCTAAAATGATAAGTTGCCAAGGCTTTTTACCCCCCCAGTAGAACTAGGGGTTGTCATGCTGAAAGCGAAAAAAAGGGCCCGACGGATCGCTCCGTCGAGCTCTTTTGAACGGTTTGGGACATTTGCACAGACATCTTTGTCGCACGGCTCTCGGCGCCGTGCAGCCGTTTACTTCTCCTCTGCCTTCGGTGCGCGCTTTCTGGAATCCAGCAGCTTTTTTATGGCGCTGGCAGCGGCGGTCTCGTCCTCCGCCGCATTGAGAAGCTCCTCCACCGCCGCGGCGATATCCTCCGCGGGGAGACGGGAGCTTTCTGTGAATGTACGCACGGAATACTGCGCCAGCGTCATTGTGGGGACAAAGACGCGGGCGTAATTCCGGGAGGTCCGGGCAAGGCCGGTGGGCACGATCATTTCCTTTTCGATCAGGGAGTTGATGAGGATATGGACGTAGCTCGCCTTCCAGGACCGATCCGGGGATAATTCGATGATCTCGGAAGCGGACAAGGGTCGATCAATGCGCCAGAGCAGTTCCATGATCTGGCGTTCGCTTTTCGTCAAAGTCGCTCGACTCATCTCGCGTCCCTCCGTTTCGTAGTTTCCTCGATGTCTGTCTACATATATAATATGCTGTTCGGGGCCGATTGTCAAGCGGTTTTATTAGATTTCCTTTCATGCTTTTTACAAAAAAAGGGAGAATAGAGCGTTGTAGAAAACCGGAAGCGCGATTTTTCCGCGATTTGAAAAAACGGCGGAATTCCGGGAAATTTTTTCGGCGGCTCGGAGAAATCTCTCCTTTTTTTCTACACTTCCTTACACGCGAAAAAATGATTTTTTTTGTACAGAATGATTATAAATCCCACCTTTTCCGGCTATATTTTCTTTCTGCTCTTTCTGCATTTTTCTGCCGAAAAAGGGTGTTTTTGGAGGGAAAAAGCAAAATTACTGAAAAATGATGAAAAAGCCCTTGACTTTTTCGCGTATGGTGGCTATAATTAAGGGTGTTATCCACATCAAATAACGTTTTACCCCTGCCTCAAGGCGGATGGGAGGGATATAGATGGCAGAAATTCGGCTCAAAGACAACGAATCCCTGGAGAGCGCTCTTCGGCGCTTCAAGAAGCAGTGCGCGAGAGCTGGCGTGATCCAGGAGGTGCGCAAGCGCGAGGCTTATGAGAAGCCTTCCGTCAAGCGCAAGAAGAAGTCCGAAGCGGCTCGCAAGCGGAAGTACAAATAAGCGAAAACGAAAAGGCGGGCTTTGTGCCCGCTTTTTTGGTGTTGTGAAGCGTCACGGCAGAGAGGAGGGGCGGCGTGGCGATTTTCAGGCCCACGGGCACGCTCCACGACCTGCTGGAGCTGACGCCGGAGATGCTCGCGCGCCTCGGCGTGCGCGGGATCGTGCTCGACGTCGACAACACGATGGCCGCGTTCCGCGCGCAGACGCCGTTTCCCGGCGTGCCGGAATGGACGCGGCGGATGCGGGAAGCGGGCGTGCAGCTCGTCGTCGTCTCGAACAACTACAAAAAACGCGTCGCGCCGTTCGCGGGGAAGTTCGGGCTGCCGCACATCTCGTTCGCGCTCAAGCCCTCGCCGTTCGGGTATCTGCGGGCCAAGCGGAGGATGGGGCTGCGCGCGCGGGAATGCGCCGCCGTCGGCGACCAGATCTTCACGGACATCGTCGGCGCGAACCTCTGCGGGATGCGCTCCGTGCTGCTCGAGCCTTTGGCGTTTGACCCCGCGCTGACCGTCCGGCTCAAGCGGTTTTTCGAGCGCTTTTTCCGGCGGCGCTACGCACATTTGGATCTCACCGGGCAAAACCGGATCATGATGGCTGAACAATCTCTAAATTCAAAGAAGGAACGGTGATTCGTATGAACCCCATTGAAAGACTGACCGCGAAAATGATCGGCGGCGACGCCAAAAAGGCCGCCCTCGTCTTTTCCGAGACGAACCAGTACTATCTGACCGCCTGCCCGACGACGGACGGCGCGCTGCTGCTCACAGCGGAGAAGGCGTACTACCTCCTCGACTTCCGCTATGCGGAGGCGGGCCGCGCTTCGGCTGTCGGCTGCGAGGTGGTAGAGCACAAGGGCCTTTTGAAGACCGTGAAGGAGCTCCTGCAGAAGCACGGCGTGACCGAGGTCTACGCCGAATACGCGACGCTGCCCTACGGCATGGCCATGGCCGCGAAGACAGCGTGCGAGGAGGTCGGCGCGGAGCTCGTCCTCACGAAGGAGCTCGACGACGCGATCCGCGCGCAGCGGATCGTCAAGAGCGAAGAGGAGATCCAGCGGATCATCGAGGCGCAGGCGATCACCGACGCGACGTTCGAGCACATCCTGCCGTACATCAGGGAGGGCGTGACGGAGCGCGAGATCGCGCTCGAGATCGAGAGCTACATGAAGAAGCTCGGCGCGGACGGGAACGCGTTCGACCCGATCGTCGTGACCGGTAAGAACGGCTCCCAGTGCCACGGCATCCCCGGCGAAACGAAGATCCAGAAGGGCGATTTCATCACGATGGACACGGGCGCGAAGCTGCGCGGGTATCATTCCGACATGACGCGCACCGTGGCGCTCGGCGCGGTCTCCGACGAGCAGCGCGCGATCTATGACACCGTGCTGAAGGCCCAGCTCGCCGCGATCGACGCGATCCACGCGGGCGTGAAGTGCTGCGACATCGACAAGGTGGCGCGCGACATCATCGAGACGCCGTACCC
>CANQIG010000226.1 GCA_947623765.1 uncultured Clostridia bacterium
ACTGTGGTATACTGGCTATGTTGGATATTGGATGATGAAAGAGTGGGGCGACCCGCTCTTTCGTTTTGTACGGCGGGGGAAGGCCCCGGAAAGGAAACCATGGCGGAAAAACGAAGGAAAGGCACAGCCCAGCGGGTTCGGGAGATCGCGGAGCCGATCGCATCGTCGCTCGGGCTTTCGGTCTGGGACGTGACCTTCACGAAGGAGGGCGCGGACCACTACCTCACGGTGTACATCGACCGGGAGGGCGGCGTGTCCATCGACAACTGCGTCGACATGACCCACGCGCTGGACCCGGAGCTGGACCGGGAGAATCCCATCGACGGGCCGTATATGCTCTCGGTGTCCTCGCCGGGCGCGGACCGGAAGCTGACGAGGCCCGAGCACTTCCGGCTGACGCTGGAAAAGCCCGTCCGGGTGCGCCTGATCCGGCCGCTCGAGACCGGGGAGCGGGAGCTGGAGGGCATCCTGATGGATGTGGCGGAAAACGGCGACTTCGAGCTGCTCCTCTCCGAGGAGGATTCCCGGGTCATCGCGAAGAAGGACTGTGCGTTTGTCCAGCGCATCGACTATTTTGAAGAGATCGACGACACGGACGGGGCGGAAGACGTCCCCGAAGACGAGCCGGGCGAGGGTCCGGACGAAGAAGGCAGGTAAGAAAAAATGGCAAAGAGAAAAACCGCTCCGAAGCCGGAGCAGAACGACGGTCACGAGCTGTTCGAGGCGCTGGCCCTTCTGGAGGCCGAGCGCGGCATCCCGGCGGATTTCATGACCGACCGGATCAAGAAGGCCATCGTGACGGCGTGCAAGAACACCTACGGCACGGAAGAGGTGGACGTGGAGATGGACCCCGCCGCCGACAAATTCGAGGTGTACCTCCACGTCGACATCGTGGAGGAGGTCAACGAACCCGGACACGAGATCCTGCTCGAGACCGCCCGCGAGGCGGACCCGGAGGCGGAGGTCGGCGGGTTCCTGCGCCGCAGGCTCGACACGAAGCAGTTCGGGCGCGTCGCGGCGCAGACGGCGCGCAACATCATCCGCCAGGGCATCCGCGACAGCGAGCGCGAGCAGATGATGGACGAATTCAAGACGCGCCACCAGGAGCTCGTCAGCGCGCTCGTCGAGCGCGTGGACCCGCGCACCGGCGCGCTCTCGCTGCGCATCGGCAAAGCCGAGGCGGTGCTCCCGAAGGGCGAGCAGATCGGCAGCGACGAGGTCCACGAGGGCGACTACGTGCAGGTGTACGTCGTCGACGTGCGCGACACCGAGAAGGGCCCGAAGGCGATCATCTCCCGGACGCACCCGGATCTCATCCGCCGTCTGTTCGAGAAGGAGGTGCCGGAGATCTTCGACGGCACCGTCGAGATCAAGGCGATCGCGCGCGAGGCGGGCTCCCGCTCCAAGATCGCGGTGCTCAGCCACGACGCCGAGGTCGACGCGGTCGGTGCGTGCATCGGCGCGCGCGGCGCGCGCGTCTCGGAGGTCGTTTCGGCGCTCGGCGGCGAAAAGATCGACATCGTGGAATACAGTGAAGACCCGCAGCTCTTCATCGCGGCGGCGCTCGCCCCGGCGAAGGTGCTCAGCGTCGTGCCCGCGGCGGACGGCTCGAGGGCCTGCCGCGTCACCGTGCCGGACGGCCAGCTCTCGCTCGCCATCGGCAACAAGGGCCAGAACGCCCGCCTTGCCGCGAAGCTCACCGGCTGGAAGATCGACATCCGCCCGGAGAGCGGCTTCTACGGCGAGGATGAGCCGGAAGCGCCGGCGGCACAGTAAGCGGGACAGATGATCGGACCGGGAAAGGCAGGGGATCGGCCGTGAAACAGAAAAAGCTGCCGCTTCGTATGTGCGCGGGCTGCGGCGAACTCAAACCGAAAAAAGAGCTGGTGCGCGTGGTGCGCGCGCCGGTGAAGGAGGAAAACGGCGCCTCTGTGGGCGGGGAGGTCACGCTGGATGTGACGGGCAGAAAGCCCGGGCGCGGCGTGTATCTCTGTCCGGACCCGGAATGCCTGAAAAAGGCGCGGAAGGCAAAGCGGCTGGAGCACGCGCTCTCGGCGAAGATCAGCGACGAGGTCTACGAAGCGCTCCTCAAAGCGATGCCGGAGGCTGAAGGGGGAGAAAAAGCCCCGTGACACATGGAAACGCGCTCGGCCTTTTGGGCATAGCCCGCCGGGCGGGAAGGCTCCGCTTCGGGTACGACACAGCGGTCGAAGCGATGAAGGGCGGCGCGGCGAAGCTCGTGCTGCTCTCCGGGGAGCTCTCCGAAAAAACGAAGAAAAACCTGCGGTTCGAGGCCGGACGGTACGGCGTCCCGGCGATCGAGACCGCGTACACCATGGAGGAGTTTCGCAGCGCGATGGGCAAGAAAACGGGCGTCCTCGCGGTCTGCGACGACGGCTTCGCGGAAAAGCTCCGCCGGGAACTCCCTTCAGCCGAGGAAAGAGAGGAATTTGCTTATGATGGTAAAATACAGAGTGAATGAGGTCGCGAAGGACCTTGGCCTGCAGAACAAAGAGGTGCTGGAGATCCTCCAGAAGTACACGAAGACGCTGAAAAAGCACATGACGCCGCTCGAGGAGAGCGAGCTGGACATCGTGTTCGACCGCTTTACGCAGGACACCGAGATGGAGAGCCTCGACGCGTACTTCGCCGCGCGGAACACGCCGGCCGCCGAGCCGCAGCCGGAAGCGCCGCAGCCCGAGGCCGCGCCCGCGCCGCAGGAGAAGGCGCCGGAGGCCCCCGCTGAGGAAAAGCCCGCGCCGAAGAAGGACGCGGGGAAACCGGCGGAAAAGGGAGCGAAGCCGGAAAAGGGCGACCGCGCCGCGAAGCCGAAGAAGCCGCAGGAGAAGCCCGCCGGCCAAAAGCCGCAGGCCGCGCCGGCGCAGCAGCCGCCAAAGGCGAAGCCCGCCGAGGCTGCAAAGCCGCAGGGCCAGCAGCCCGCCGCGCGCTCCGAGCGTTCCCGCCGCGTGGTCGATACGCGGACCGTCTCCGTCAACATCGACAAGTACAACGAGAAATACGATCGCCTCGCGTATGACAAGGTGAAGAACGACACCGTCGCCGCGAAGCAGAAGATCAACCAGAAGAGCCAGAAGCGCGG
>CANQIG010000227.1 GCA_947623765.1 uncultured Clostridia bacterium
CACGGTCGGAGCAACCAAGTCCTTAAGGGAAGAACTTTTCTCGCGTGGTCGAGGAACATACAGGTAACGGCGATCAGTTTCACCGTATTCCATGTCAAACGTTTTTCAGAATGCACCATAACAGAAACCCTCCTTTTTCTCGCCGTTTGCTTTTGCATCGGCTGTCCGCACTGTCCATCTTCGGAGCTTTCTTTTACTGTACCATACCCCCCCCGAAAAGTAAAGAGGTTTGCCAAAAGTTTTACAACTTTTTTGTTATGGCAAGATTCGGAAGTTTGCCGGGGAAAAGGCCCTCGGCACGCGGCCGATTTTATGAAGCATAATGAAATCCCCCGGCAAAGCCGAGGGATTTCGATTATAGATATATTCCTGCAAAAGGTCAGCCGATCTGGAACGTGTAGTTCGGGGCTTCCTTCGTGATCTGGATGTCGTGCGGGTGGCTCTCCTTGAGACCGGCGCCCGTGATGCGCACGAACTGCGCCTTCTCGTGGAGTTCCTCGATGTTCGCGCAGCCGGTGTAGCCCATGCCCGCGCGCAGGCCGCCCACCATCTGGTAGACCGTGTCGGCCAGCGGCCCCTTGTAGGGGACGCGCCCTTCGACGCCCTCGGGGACGTATTTCTTGTCGCCGGCCTGGAAGTACCGGTCGCCGGAACCCTTGCCCATCGCGCCGAGCGAACCCATGCCGCGATAGACCTTGAACTGGCGGCCCTGATAGAGCTCGTACTCGCCGGGCGCTTCCTTGCAGCCCGCCACCATCGAGCCGAGCATGACGACGTTCGCGCCGGCCGCGAGCGCCTTCACGATGTCGCCGCTGTATTTGATGCCGCCGTCCGCGATCACCGGGATGCCGTACTCGGCGGCGGCCGCAGCCGCGTCGAACACCGCCGTAATCTGCGGGACGCCGATGCCCGCGACGACGCGCGTCGTGCAGATGGAGCCCGGGCCGATGCCGACCTTCACGCAGTCCGCGCCGGCCTCGATCAGCGCGCGCGTGCCCTCGCCGGTCGCGACGTTGCCCGCGATGAGCTGGACGTCGGGGTATGCCTTCTTCACGCGGCGCACCGCCTCGATGACGCCGCTGTTGTGGCCGTGCGCGGAATCGAGCACCAGCACGTCCACCTGCGCCTCGAGCAGGGCGGCCACGCGGTCGAGCACATCCTTCGTCGCGCCGATCGCCGCCGCGCAGAGCAGGCGGCCGTTCGCGTCTCTCGCGGAGTTCGGGTACCGCACCGCCTTTTCAATGTCCTTGATCGTGATGAGGCCCTTGAGGTTGCCGTTTGTGTCGACGATTGGGAGCTTTTCGATCTTGTGCCGCCGCAGGATCACCTGCGCGTCCATCAGCGTCGTGCCGACAGGCGCGGTGACGAGGTTTTCCTTCGTCATGACGCCCGCGATCGGCTGGTCGAAATCGCTGCCGGTCATGAACCGCAGATCGCGGTTCGTGATGATGCCGATGAGCTTGCCGTTCTCGCAGATCGGCACGCCGGAGATCTTGTACCGCGCCATGAGCGCGTCCGCCTCGCGGACCGTGTTGTCTGGGCCGAGGGAGAACGGGTCGACGATGACGCCGTTCTCGGAGCGCTTCACGGTGTCGACAAGGTCCGCCTGCCGCTCGATGCTCATGTTTTTATGGATGACGCCGATGCCGCCCTCCCGCGCGATCGCGATCGCCATCTCCGCCTCGGTGACGGTATCCATCGCCGCCGTCATGATCGGCGTGTTCAGCTTGATCTTCCGCGTGAGATAGGTGGAGATGTCCGCCTCGCTCGGCAGCACATGGGATTCCGCCGGGATCAGCAGAACGTCGTCATACGTCAGGCCTTCCTTGAGAAATTTGGTCTCATAGTTCGTGTTCAGCATACGTCTTTTCATCCTTTCTCGCCCTGCGCCGGCACGGCGCCGCGGCCCTCTTTCCGTCCGATCTCTCTGTTTCTTCGCTTCCTATTTTTCTGAACATTATACCATGGAAGCGAGCTTTTTTCAATCCGTTTCCCGCGGAAACCCCAATAAAAAAACGCAGATTCTTTCACGCTTTCGTTCGCGACAGTCTGTGGATTTCGACCAATTCCCCTTATTTTCGCAAGCACCGTCTCTCCCGCCTGCGGGCACGTTTCCGCGCGCGCTTAGGCGCGGAGCGGCCCGCCGCCCGGCGGACTGTTTGCCGTCAACCGATATGCATCGGCGCGTTTTTGCAAATCGCAGAAATTGCGGGAAACATCGTTTCGACCACTATTTCCTGTGTTTCTCCACATTTTCCACCGAGTTCTCCACAGAATATTCACCGCCGTTTTTGCATCTTTATTCGTTTATCTTGCGTTCCTTTCCGCAAAGAAAAGGGATTGCTTAAATCCAAAAACCGCTAAATCTTGTAGCTTCGCTGTCCTAGATACACGATTAGCCTGTGTCCGCCCGCGGACGAGCGGTTTTACATAAAAACCCGCGTTCTCTGCATAATGGCCGCGGCGAAGCCAGTGGCTTCGCCGGTTTTTGTGCGAGCCCTGAAAGCCCCGCTGTCGTCCCAGCCGCATACCCGGTTGCGGCTGCGCCTCGAAAACAGGAACGGACCCGCGCGGGGTCCGTTCCAACCATTTCCGTTTACTTTTTCGGGACGAGCACCGTCGTTCCGCCCATATAGAGCTGGAGCGCGGCGGGGATCTTCACGCTGCCGTCGGCCTGCAGGTTGTTCTCGAGGAACGCGATGAGCATGCGCGGCGGCGCGACGCAGGTGTTGTTCAGCGTGTGCGCGAGGTACTTGCCGTTCTCGCCCTGCACGCGGATGCGCAGCCGGCGCGCCTGCGCGTCGCCGAGGTTCGAGCAGCTGCCGACCTCGAAGTATTTCTTCTGGCGCGGCGACCACGCCTCGACGTCGACCGACTTCACCTTGAGGTCCGCGAGGTCGCCGGAGCAGCACTCGAGCGTGCGGACCGGGATGTCGAGCGTGCGGAAGAAGTCGACGGTGTTCTGCCAGAGTACGTCGTACCACTTCATCGAATCCCCCGGTTTGCAGACGACGATCATTTCCTGCTTTTCAAACTGGTGGATGCGGTACACGCCGCGCTCCTCGATGCCGTGCGCGCCCTTTTCCTTGCGGAAGCAGGG
>CANQIG010000228.1 GCA_947623765.1 uncultured Clostridia bacterium
GGGTCTCCCACTTTTTCCACGCGGACGGCGATCTCTATGTCGCGACGGCGGACGCGTCCCTCCTCGTTTATGAGGACGGCGCGAAAAAGCCGCGGACCATGCTCGACGAGTATGCCGGGTACTGGGAGAGCGTCAGCGGCGGGTATCTCTACTACGCGTTCGAGGGGATGAACCGCATCCGGCTTTCGGAGGAACACCCGACGCCGGAGAAGATCGTGGAGAACGCGGCGTGCGTTTCCGACGGGATGCACATCTACTACGTGAAGGATCGGGACGGCTTCCTGTACCGCTGCTGCATGGACGGCAGCGGCGAGGAGCTGCTGCTCGAGCGTGCGGTGCTGCCCGCAAGCTGGAATTTTGACGGCACGTATCTTTACTTCCGGCTGTTCGCCGACGGCGGCCTCGAGGGGGAGGGGGACGGCGTGCTGTATCGGATGCGGAAATCCGGCGGCGAAGCGGAGCAGATCGCCGAGCTGCCGGTCCCAGCGTACCAGATCTTCATGCTCCCGGGGCGGGAGGAGATGATCGTCACGACGCTCTCGCCGGAGAACACGGTCTATCTCGTCTCGAAGGACGGGAAGACGGTCGAGCCGCTGACGGAACCGCGAAACGCTGTGGACGAAGGGGGAAAAGACAATGGAACTGACCGCTGAACGGATCGGAAAGACGTATCGGGAGACGAAGGCGCTCGACGGCGTTTCCTTCACGCTGAACGAGGGCGTGCACGGGCTGCTCGGGCCGAACGGCGCGGGAAAGACGACGCTCGTCCAGATCCTCGCGGGAATCCTGCGGCCGACCTCGGGCCGCGTCCTCTGGGACGGGGAGGACATCGCGCGCTTGGACTGGCGCTACCGGGAGATCCTGGGGTTCCAGCCGCAGACGCCGCCGTTTTACCGGGAATTTCGGGCGGAGGAGTTCCTGCGCTATATGGCGGCGGTCAAGGGGATGAAGCTCTCGCGCCGGGAGGCGGACCAAAGGATCGACGAGGTGCTCGAGACGGTCCACCTGCGGCGGGAGGCGAAAAAGCGGATCGGGGCGTTTTCCGGCGGGATGCGGCAGCGCCTCTCGATCGCGCAGGCGCTGCTGGGCGACCCGAAGCTGCTGATCCTCGACGAGCCGACCGCCGGGCTCGACCCGCAGGAGCGCGTGCGGCTGCGGAACATCCTCGCGACGGCGGCGCTCCAAAGGACCGTCCTCTGGACGACGCACATCGTCTCGGACATCGAATATCTCGCGCGGGACATCCTGCTGCTCGGCGGCGGGAAGCTTCTCGCGCGGGACACGCCGCAGTCGCTCGCCGAGGGGATGCGCGGGAAGGTGTTCTCCCTCGCCGTTCCGCCCGGGGAGGTGGCGCTCTGGCAGGAGAAGGCGCTGGTCGGGAACGTGCAGCGGCGGGAGAACGACGTGCTGCTGCGCGTCATCGGGGACGAATGTCCGGGCGGCGTGCCCGTCGAGCCGGACCTCGAGGACGTGTACCTGTATTATTTCCGGGAGGCCTCGGGAAAGGGGGAGACGTGATGGGAAAGCTGGTCTATTTTGAGCTGCGGAAATCGCTTGGGAGCAGGTTTTTCCTCGTGCTGCTCTGCGTGGCGCTCGCGGTGCATTTCCTCTTGCAGTGCGGCGCGGGGGAGTATGCGGAATATCTCGCGGAGGTGGCGCGCGTCGCGGAGAGCACGGGGAGCGAGATCCCGAAGGAGAGCTTTTGGGCGTATTTTCGTGCGAACCGCAGCAATGCGCGGTATCAGCGGGAGATGTACGGCTTTATCGCGAAGCTGAGCGAGACGGAAACGCGCGATGCGCTCGACACGATGCGGGAAATGTACGGGGAGGCGGCGCTGGAGGATCCCCTCGCGGCGCCCAATGGCGGGATCGACGCGGTCCCGGGGCATTTCGAGGGGATCAGCGACCGGACGTTCCTGCTTGCTTTGGAAGAGACTGCGCGGTGGAATGCGGAGGTGGACGCGGCGGTCGGCGGGGTCTTGGAGACCGCCGCTTCCTTGAAGGCGCAGGCCGAAGCGCAGGGCGACCGCTATGAGATCCGGCGGAACGGGGAGATCCTACGGCTATACGGTGAGACGCGCGGCGCGGTCACGGACGGGAGCTTGCTCGCGGGCGACGTGCTCTCCGAGGGGACGGGGATGCTGTTCGTGTTTTTGACCGTGCTCCTCGCGGCGGCGAAAAACGGCGGGCGGAAGACGTTCCTCGCGAAGCTGATCGCCGGGTGGATCACCGCCGCCGGGCTGACGGCGGGCTTTGAGGCGGTCTCGCTCCTCGGCGCGGTCTTCCGGGGAAGGAACCTCGGGCTCGGGCAGCCGCTCGCCGCGCTCGAGGCGCTGCGGCTCTGCCCGTTTTCGATGGCGGTCTGGCAGTACTTTCTGCTCGCGCTCGCGATGCAGGCGCTTTCGGCGTGCATTTTTTCGGCGCTCGTGACCGCCGTCTCCGCGTTCTGCCGGTCCGGCGTTCCGGCCTTCGGGATCGGCGCGCTCCTGCTCGACGGCGGGCTGCTGCTCCTGTACGTTCCGCCGAAGAGCCCGTGGCTCTGGGGGCCGCTGTCGCTCGCTGCGCCGTGCCGGTATTTTTCGGGGTATCTGACCTGTAATATCTTTGGGGCGCCGGTGCTCTGGGCGGCGGTGCAGGCCGCGCTGTGGACGGCGATCGCGCTCGGCGCGGCGGTGCTCGCGGGGCGGGCGGTCCGGCGGGAAGGGAGGCCGGTCTGATGCTGTTTCGCGCTGAGCTCAAGAAGCTGCTGTTCGTGCGCAGGGGCGCGGTGGTCCTGCTCGTCTGCCTGATCGCGAAGGTCCTGTTCCTCGCCGTGTTCCCGGAGATGAAGGACCCGCGCATCCGCCTCTCGCAGAACCAGTATGACAAAATGCTGGCGGAGCTCTCCGGAGAGAGCTCCGCCGAAAAGAACGCGTGGGTCGAAGCGGAATATGCGCACTGCCTTTCGACGATCGACGCGAAGGCAGAGATGGAGAGATCGTACGCGAATGGCGGGATCACGGAGGACGAATACCGGGCGTTCGCGGAGGACCTCGAACGCGCGTATCTGCGGCGGAACGCGGCGCAGATCTTCGCCGAAAAGGCGAGGCAGTTTGCGG
>CANQIG010000229.1 GCA_947623765.1 uncultured Clostridia bacterium
TCCCAAAGCGGGGCGGGGAGCGCGTCTTTCAGGCCGTCCCCGGCCTTGCCGAAGGACCGCGAAAAGCCGGTCTCCGACGCGGCGCGCCATTCGAGCATCTTCCGGAACATCGCGCGGACGGCCCCGAGACATTCCTCGGCGAGCAGGACCTGTCCCCGCCAGAGCGCCTTCGCGACGTACGGCGCGACCCACCAGAACTCCGTGCGGCATTCGGTGAAGATGCGCTCGGTCGGCAGCCGCACCCAGTGGGTGCCGTCGTTCGGCGGCGGGAGTGCAGGCAGCGCGCCGTCCTTATCGAGCAGGACGACGGAGAGGCGGTCGTCGAAGCAGAAGCGCGCGTAGTCCTCGACGGCGGCGAGCGTGAGGTCGATCCGATTGCCGTCCGCAAACTGCATCAGGTAGGAGACGGTTCCCGGGAAATGCTCGTCGAAGAGCTCGCTTTCGTCCGTGCGCTGCCAGACGAGGAGCGGCCCGAAGACCGCTTCGCCGAAAACGGCCTGTACCGGGATTTCCTTATAATATGCGACGTCCCGGACGAGATATACGATGTCGAAGTCGCGGAGCGGGTCCTGCCGAACGGCGGGGTTCGCGCGCGAGCCGTTCAGGATCACGGCGCGGACGTCGTCCCGCGCTTCGGCAAAGCCGAGGATGCGGCGGTACAATTCGGTTTCCGGCAGCAAAGGCACAGCCTCCTTCGGCGCGTTTTGTATCTGTCTCATTATACAGGATTTCAACTCTTTTTTCAAGACGGAAAAAAGAACCGGTTTTTCCGGTCGGCGCGGTCGGGTTTCGAGGCGGGAGATGCGGGGCTTTCTGTCTGCGTCGGCGCGATTTGAGGCGCATTTGCGGGAGGGGATGTGCGGCGGGAATGTGCGGTGCGCTTTCAAGTGAGAAAAAGGGATGGGCGTTGAGAAATGTTTCGGAAAGTTCTGAGTCAGGGGACGCGCGTCGTAAAGCCGGTTGAAGCGGGCGGGCGCGAAGGTCGGATTGGCGCGGCGTGCTTTGGGGCGCGAGATGGGGACGGGTGTTTGGGGAGACCCGGAAAGTTCCGGGTCAGAGAACGCGCACGCGGCAAAGCAGGTTTGAAACGAGCAGGCGCGAAGGTCAGATGGGCGGGGCTCCGCGCCGAAAGGGAAGAAAGAAACGGCACGGCGGGGCCGCCATGCCGTTTCAGGGAAAGTCACGCTCTCGGCGCGAGGTCCACGACCATGCCGTCGTAGGAGACGAGCACGCCGTTCGGGTTTGCGAGGGCCTCGAGCTCCTCATGTGTGCAGAGACCGTTGTGGGAGAAGTGGTTCATCACGCAGACCGTCTTTTTGTCCGCAAGGCCGATCTTCCGCATCCGGTCGACGACCTCGAGCACCTGCGGCGCGCCCATGTGGCCCCAGTCGCTGTGGGTGGGGACGCCGCCGTTCGTGGTGTCGAGGCTGATGAGATCGGCGGGTCTCTGCTTCTCGAAGTACGACCAGACCTCGGGCAGATAGTCGGCGCTGTCGTGCAGATAGTAGACCGAAACGCCTGCGTCGTCGACGATGTGGTAGACGAACGGTTCGTTCTCCCCGCCGCGCGTCATGTGGCTCGCGGGGAGCGGCGTGACGGTGTACGTCCCGAACCGGACCGGCTCGAAAGCCCTAAGGATGTGCCAGTGGATCGCGCCGGCGCTGTCCCCGTCGATCTCGTGGTTCGTGCAGCGCGTGAAGAGCGCCGCGGTCTCCGCCGCGCAGAAGATGTCCATCTCGGGGCTTTTCATCACCGGGCTGAAGCACGAGCCGCGCACGGTGAGCTCCTGCGGGAAAAAGTGGTCCATGTGACAGTGTGTGACGAGCAGGTACCGCACCGCGCTCAGGTCGAGTCCGTGCTGGAGCTTGTGGAGATACGTGTCCGGCGGGAGATCGAGCAGCAGGTCGCCGTTGATGATGGCCTGCGAGCGCGTGCGGATGTTTTTTCCGCCGAGTTCGGCGGCGCGGTGACAGGCTTCGCAGTCGCAGAAGACCGCAGGCCAGCCCTCCGCGGCGGCTGTGCCGAGATATTGGAATCGCATACAACTTCCTCCTGTGGGGCCTTGCCCCGGATTTGGTTCCATTATAATACGGTTTTGGAGCGATTGCAAGGGAAACCCCGCGTTTTCCCCGATTTTGGCGGGTCCCCTCGAAAGAGGGTTGCGGCGGGGAGGAAAATCGATTATAATAAAAGAAATAAGGGCCGAAACGGGTCGGGAAAGCCCGAGGCCCACGGAGCCGAAAAACTTACGGAGCACAGGGAGGACAACGAAATGGCAAACGACAGAAGACCCGAGAACATGACGCGCATCACGACGCCGGAGCTCGCGCAGGCGTTCATCGACGCGCAGGTGGAGGCGCTTCGGGCGCAGGTGGGAACGAAAAAGGTGCTGCTCGCGCTCTCCGGCGGCGTGGATTCGTCGGTCGTCGCGGCGCTTTTGATCCGCGCGGTGGGGCAGCAGCTCGTCTGCGTACACGTAAACCACGGCCTGCTGCGCAAGGGAGAGCCCGAGCAGGTGATCGAGGTGTTCCGCAACCAGATGAACGCGAACCTCGTCTATGTCGACGCGACGGACCGGTTCCTCGATAAGCTCGCGGGCGTCACGGACCCGGAGCGGAAGCGGAAGATCATCGGCGGGGAGTTCATCGAGGTGTTCGCGGAGGAGGCCCGCAAGCTCGACGGGATCGAGTTCCTCGCGCAGGGGACGATCTGGCCGGACATTCTCGAGAGCGAGCAGGGCATCAAGGCGCACCACAATGCGGGCGGCCTGCCCGACGATATGCGGTTCGAGCTCGTCGAGCCAGTGAAGATCCTCTTCAAGGACGAGGTGCGCGTCGTCGGCAAGGCGCTCGGCCTGCCGGACGGCATGGTGTACCGCCAGCCGTTCCCGGGGCCGGGGCTCGGCGTGCGGTGCCCGGGCGCGATCACGCGCGACCGGCTTGAGGCCGTGCGCGAGAGCGACGCGATCCTTCGCGAGGAGTTCGAGAAAAACGGCCTCGCGGGCAAGGTCTGGCAGTATTTCACGGTGGTGCCGGATTTCAAATCGACGGGCATCAAGGACGGCAGGCGCGCGTTCGAGTGGTCGGTCATCAT
>CANQIG010000230.1 GCA_947623765.1 uncultured Clostridia bacterium
GACAACCAGAAGCACCGCCCCGTGATGATCCACCGCGTCGTGTTCGGCTCCATCGAGCGCTTCATCGGCGTCATCACCGAGCACTTCGCGGGCGCGTTCCCGCTCTGGCTCGCGCCGGTGCAGATCCGCCTGCTGCCCATCGCGGACCGCCACATCGCGCGGCTCGAGGAGATCAAGGCCGTGCTCGAGGAGAAGGGCTTCCGCGTGGAACTCGACGACCGCGGCGAGAAGATCGGCTACAAGATCCGCGAGGCGCAGATGATGAAGACGCCCTACATGGTCGTCGTCGGCGACCGCGACGTCGAAAACGGCACCGTCGCCATCCGCAGTTACAAGGGCGGCGACCTCGGCACGATGACGCTCGACGAGTTCCTCGGGAAGATCGTCCCCGAGCGCGACGAGCGCCGCCTCCCCGAATAAAGCAAGTTTCAAACCAAACAACACCGCCCGGCGGCAGGACAAGCGCGTCCCGCCGCCGGGCGTTCGTATTTTCAGGCCGTCAGCCCTTCTTTTGCCGGTAATACCAGTACCCCGCGAGGCCGAAGAAGATCGCCGCCGCGAGCAGGAGCAAAAGCACGGGCGGGGAAAAGCCGCCTTTCTCTAGGCACAGCACGGCCGCCGTGACAAGCCACAGCAAACCGATCACCAGAAACAGCGCGGGAGAGCGCATCTTCCCGGAAGCTTGCTTCTTCAAGGGGGACACCTCCTTTCCTGTGCGCGGGGAACCGTCACGCGAAGAATTTCTCCGCAAAGCGCACCGTCCCCATCGCGTCCTTCGAGTAAAAGTCCGCGCCGATCATCTTGGCGTACTCCTCGTTCAGCACCGCGCCGCCGACCGCCACCGTGCAGTCCGTCTCCCGGTGCAAAAGCTGGATCGTCTCCGCCATCGCCGGGACGGTCGTCGTCATCAGCGCGGAGAGCCCGGCGAGCTTCACGCCGTGTTCTTTTACCGCGCGCAGCACCGTCTCCGGCGGAACGTCCTTCCCGAGGTCGATCACCTCGAAGCCGTAGTTTTCGAGCAGCACCTTCACGATGTTCTTCCCGATGTCGTGGATGTCGCCCTGCACCGTCGCGAGGACGATCTTCCCCTTCGGCTCGGTCTTTTCGCCGCCCGCCGCGAGGCGGACCTTGATGCGCTCGAACGCCTCCTTCGCCGCGTCCGCGCTCATCAGGAGCTGCGGCAGGAACACCGTCCCCTTCTCAAAGCCCTTGCCGACCTCGTCGAGCGCCGGGATCAGCGCGCCGTTCACGACGTCGAGCGGCGCGGCGGTCCCGAGCGCCGCGTCGGTGAGCGTCTCCGCCTGCTCGCGCAGCCCGCGCACGATCGCGTCGAAGAGCGTCATGTCCTGCGGCACCGTCTGCTTCGCCGGGGCGCTGCTCTCCGCATAGGCGGCGATGTAGTCCTTGCAGCCCGGGTCGAACCCCGAGAGCGCGCAGAACGACCGGTACGCGTCCATCAGCGCGTCGGAGAGCACGTTCACGATGCCCGCCGAGAGCCCGCGCTGCATCGCCATCGTGAAGAAGTTCGCCGTGACGAGCTCGCGGCGCGGCAGCCCGAACGAGACGTTCGAGACGCCGAGCACCGTGTTCACGCCGAGCTCTTTCTGCACGCGGCCGAGCGCTTCGAGCGTGACTTTGGCGTTTTCCTCGCCAGTGCTCACGGTCATCGTCAGCGTGTCGACGAGGATGTCCTTCCGCGCGATGCCGTACTTTTCCGCCTCGCGCACGATCTTCTCCGCGATCCGGAACCGCCCCTCGGCGGTCTCAGGGATGCCGTTTTCGTCGAGCGTCAGCGCGACGACCGCCGCGCCGTATTTTTTGACGAGCGGCAGCACCGCGTCGAGGCTCTCCCGCTTGCCGTTTACCGAGTTCACGAGCGGTTTTCCGTTATAGACGCGCAGCGCCCGCTCCATCGCCGCGGGGTCCGAGGTGTCGATCTGCAGCGGCAGCCGCACGACGCCCTGCAGCCGCTCGATCGCCTGTTCCATCATCGCCGGCTCATCGATCTCCGGCAGCCCGACGTTCACGTCGAGCACGTCGGCCCCGGCGTCCGCCTGACGGACGCCCTCGCGGCAGAGAAATTCGAGGTCGTTCTGCCTCAGCGCCTCTTTCAGGCGCGGCTTGCCCGTCGGGTTGATGCGCTCCCCGATGAGCACCGGTTTTTCTCCGAAGACGACCGTGTGCGTCCCCGAGGAGACGACCGTCCGCACGGGGACTTCCCGCTGTTGGACCGCCCGCCCGGAGAGCGATTTCGAGAGCAGCGCGATGTGTGCGGGCGTCGTCCCGCAGCAGCCGCCGATGCCCGAAACGCCGAGCGCGAAGATCTCCTTCGCGTGTTCGCAAAATTCCGCCGGGCCGACGGGGTAGACCGTCCGCCCGTTTTCCTGCACCGGCAGCCCGGCGTTCGCGTTCACGACGACCGGCAGGCCCGTGCAGTTCAAAAGCGCGGGCAAAAGGCGCAGCATCTGCGCCGGGCCGAGCCCGCAGTTCATCCCGAGCGCATAGACCCCGAGGCTCTCGAGCAGCGTCATCGCCGCGTCGATGCTGCCGCCCGTGAGGAGTTTTCCCGTCTCGTCGAAGGTACACGTCGCGACGACGGGCAGCGCGCAGTTCTCCTTTGCCGCGAGCACCGCGGCTTTGAGTTCCAGCGTGTCGCCCATCGTCTCGATGAGCACGAGATCCGCGTCCTTAGCGCCCGCGAGCACGATTTCCTTATATAGATCGTATGCGTCCTCGAACGAAAGCTCGCCGAAGGGCCGCATCAGCTTTCCCGTCGGGCCCATGTCGAGCGCCACGGCGCAGCGGCTTCCCGCCGCTCGCCGTGCGAGCGCCACCGCCGCCGAAACGACCTCGCGGACGGTGTGTCCCGTCCCCGCGAGCTTCAGCGCGTTCGCGCCGAAGGTGTTCGTCGTCAGCACATCCGCGCCCGCCGCCGCGTACGCCGCGTGGATCTCCTCCACGTCCCCGGGCCGTGCGAGGTTCCAAAGCTCCGGCAGCTCCCCGCCGGAAAGCCCCTTTTCCTGCAGGAGCGTCCCCATGCCGCCGTCAAAGATCACGGCCTCTTTTCCGAGCTTTT
>CANQIG010000231.1 GCA_947623765.1 uncultured Clostridia bacterium
TGCAGGCGGAGACGAGGACCCTTCGGGAACAGGCGGCGCAAAAGCGCGAGCGCATCGCACAGATCTCGGAGCGGAGGGGCGAGCTGGAACGCAGGGCGGTCGAGCTGCGGCAAAAGGAGCGGGACTGCGGCGCCGAACGCGAAAAGACCGGTCTGGAGCTCGCACGGCTGCGGGAACGCCTGGACAATCTCACGAAGGAGTACGACGCGATCATCGCAAAGCTGTGGGACGAGTATGAGCTCACACGGCGGGAAGCGGAGGAGATCGGAAAGCCGGTCGAAAACGTGCAGGCCGCGCAGCGGCGTCTGACCGAGCTGAAAAACAGGATCCGTTCGCTGGGCGCGGTGAACGTCGCGGCGATCGTGGAATACAAGGAGGTCCTCGAACGGTATACGTTCATGCGGGACCAGATCCGGGATGTGGAGACCTCGAGGTCCGAACTGATGACGCTGATCGGCGACCTGACGCGGCAGATGACGGAGCGCTTCTCCGAACGGTTCTCCGAGATCAACGAGCGCTTCGGGCGGATCTTCCGGGATCTGTTCGGGGGCGGTGCGGCAAAGCTGTCCTTTTCCGACGAGAAGGACATTCTGCAGAGCGGCATCGAGATCGAGGTCCATCCGCCGGGGAAGATCGTCTCGCACATCGACCTGCTCTCCGGCGGGGAGAAAGCGCTCGTCGCGATCTCCATCTATTTCGCCATCATGCGGGTCAGCCCGCCGCCGTTCTGTATGCTCGACGAGATCGAGGCGGCGCTCGACGACGTGAACGTGGTGCGCTTTGCGAACTATCTCAGGCGCATGAGCGACCGGACGCAGTTCATCGCGATCACGCACAGGCGCGGCACGATGGAGGAGGCCGACGTGCTCTACGGCGTGACGATGCAGGACGAGGGCATTTCGAGGCTGCTCTCCCTGCGCGCGAACGAGGCGGAGGAAAAGCTGGGCATCAAACAGGAATAAACGGACGGAAGGTGCAATATGGGACTTTTTGATCGGATCAAGGCGGGACTGAAAAAGACCCGGGAGAACATCAGCGGGCAGATCAACTCCATGCTCGGCGGCTTCACGAAGATCGACGACGAGCTCTATGAGGAGCTGGAAGAGCTGCTCGTCATGGGCGACGTGGGCGTCGTGACCGCCGGGCGCATCTGCGACCGTCTGCGGGAGCGCGTGAAGGAGCGGAACATCACCGATCCGGGCCAGATCATGGGCCTGCTCGAGGAGATCGTCGCGGAGATGATGGAGGGCGACAACAAGCTCCTGCTCAACACGAAGCCCTCGATCGTGCTGGTCATCGGCGTGAACGGCGTCGGGAAGACCACGACCATCGGGAAGCTCGCGGCGCGCTACAAGAACATGGGCGTTTCCGTGATCCTCGGCGCGGCGGACACGTTCCGCGCGGCCGCGATCGACCAGCTTGAGATCTGGGCGGACCGCGCCGGCGTGCCGATCATCCGGCACGCGGAGGGCGCGGACCCCGCCGCCGTCGTGTACGACACGATCAGCGCGGCGAAGGCGCGATACTGCGATCTCATCATCTGCGACACCGCGGGCCGCCTGCACAACCGGAAGAACCTGATGGCGGAGCTCTCGAAGATCTCCCGCACCATCGAAAAGGCGCTGCCGCAGAGCCGGAAGGAGATCCTGCTCGTGCTCGACGCGACGACCGGCCAGAACGCCGTGAATCAGGCGCGGGAGTTTAAGGAGGCGGCGGGCATCACGGGCATCGTGCTGACGAAGCTCGACGGCACCGCGAAGGGCGGCGTCGTGCTCGCGATCCGCGAGGAGCTCGGCCTGCCGGTGAAGTTCATCGGCGTCGGCGAGCAGATCGACGACCTCCAGCCCTTCGACGCGAAGGAATTCGCCCACGCCCTCTTTGCCCGCGACTGACCTACCTTTTCTGGAGAAAAGGTAGGCGAAAAGACTTTTGCGTCGCGCTTGGGCGCGGTGTGTTTTGGGGGATTGCTCCCGCGACAGGGGCTAGGTTTGTTTGGGGAACTTGCTTCTGCTTTCCGCAGGCTGGCATAGGACGAACGAAACGGGCTTTGCCCGCGCGGCGGGAAGACGCATTGATGAAATGGGCACGGCTGCGCTCGATTCTAGCGCGCAGAAAAAGAGGAAGAACTTTTGCGTTGCGCTTGGGCGCGGTGTATTTTTGGGGGTTTCTCCCGCGACAGGGGTTAGGTTTGTTTGGGGAACTTGCTTTTGCTTTCCGCAGGCTGGCATAGGATGAACGAAACGGGCTTTGCTCGCGCAGGGTTGTTTAAGAAACCTGCTTTGGCTTTTTTGCGGGCTGACATAGGGAAGAAAAAACTTTTTACCTTTCACAACGCGATTGCATTTACGATCCTGCGGAGTTAGATACAAGGCCGATGAGAAAGGAGAAAGCGCATGAATTGGAACGAGCAGGCGGAAACGATCATGGTGGAGCGCTTTGGCGGCGATACGGTTCTCTCTTTGGCGACCGTGGAGAACGGCGTCCCCTATGTGCGGTATGTCAACGCGTACTATGAAGACGGGACCTTTTTGTGATCACGGACGCACGCTCGAATAAAATGCGGCAGATGCAGAGTAACCCCACAGCCGCGATCGCGGGCGACTGGTATACGGCGCACGCGAACGGCGAGAATTTGGGCTGGTTTTGCGCCGAAAAGAACCGTCCCCTTGCCGAGAAAATGAAGGTGGCGTTTTCGGGATGGATCGACAACGGGCACAACGATTTTCCGGATCAAAACACCGTGATCCTGCGCCTGAAGATCACGGACGCCGTGCTGCTTTCGCACGGCACGAGGTACGAGCTTTAGAGAGAGCTGCCCCTAACGAAAGGGCGGCGGGGAAGGAGGCGTGCGGGTGCTTTTAGCGGTGTTTTCGGACATCCATTCCAACCATATCGCGCTGGAAGCCGCGATGGCGGAGGCCGAGCGGCGCGGGGCGGAGAAATGGATCTTTCTCGGGGATTACGTCTCTGACTGCGCCTTTCCCGAGCGGACGATGGCGCGGATCTATGAGGCGCGGGAGGCGCGCGACTGCGTGTTTCTCAAGGGCAACCGCGAGGAGTATATGCTCGACTAC
>CANQIG010000232.1 GCA_947623765.1 uncultured Clostridia bacterium
GATCTCCGCGGCGTTGTTGTGGAGCCAGAGTTCCGTCCCCGTGGGGCGCAGCGCGTCGGCGAGGGCGGTGCATTTCGCGGCGAACGTTTCGACCCCTTCTTCGGTGAAGGGACCGTTGAAGCCCACCACAAAGGCGCGGATGCCATAGGCTTCGGCCATTTTGACGATCTCCTCTGTGCAGGCCGAAAAATCGAGCGCGAAGATGTGGACGGACTCCACCTCCAGACCGAAGGACTGCGCCAGCTTCAAGTGTTCCCCGAACGATGCCGCCGGCCAGCCGAACCGCGCGGGGATCTCCCCGAACACCGCGCAGGGCTCGACCTGCGTGTATCCGGCGGCCTTGAGACGCGCCAGAAACCCTGACGGGTCCGCGTTGTAGAGCGCCATGCTTCCGAAAAGCTGAACGCCGAGTTTCATTTTCCCGTCCTCCTTTTAGTATTCGATCTCGACCCACTGGCCGAGCTCCGCGCTTTTCACTGCGGCTTCGAGGACCGCCAGCGTGTTGTGCCCGTCGATGCCGGTGACGATGGGCTCTCTGCCCTCGACGATGGCGGCGATGAACTCATCGATGACGCCGCTCTTCGTCTGGTTTTGGTTCGTCTGGATGCCGCCGACGCTGTATTTGACCTGCACGCCGTCCCGCATTTCCAGCACGATGTCGTCGGTGTAGTCGCCGAAGATCTTCATGACGCCCTTTGTCCCGTAGATCACGCTGCCGTTGTCCTCACTGCCGTAGTTCGTCCAGCTGAAGTGCATGATGCCCGGCAGACCGTTTTCCAGATTGAACATACAGACCGCGTTGTCCTCGAGGTCGATGGGCGTGCCGTCCTCGTACTTTTTGTCGAGCGTCATCATGTTCGCAAAGACGTTTTTGACCTCACTGCCCGTCAGGTATCGGATGAGGTCGATCTTGTGCGCGCCGAGGTCGCCCATGACGCCGAACTTCGCCTTCGACTTTTGGAAGAACCACGTATTTTTTCCGGGATCGGCCGTCCAGGTCTCCGGGCCAGCGTGCTTGAAGTTCAGCTGATAGAACAGCAGGTCGCCGATCGCGCCGGTGTCGAGGAGCTCCTTCGCCTTCATGTGGGCCTTGACCAGCCGCTGGTTGTGCCCGAGCATCATGACCTTGCCGGATTCCTTCTGCGCCTGCATCATCGCGCGCGTCTCGGTGAGATCCTGCGCCATCGGCTTCTCGACAAGAACGTGCTTGCCGGAACGCAGCACCTTGATGGCGTAATCTGCGTGGGTGAAGTTCGGCGTGCAGATGCTCACCGCGTCGACGCCGGGATCCGCGAGGACCGCCTCCAGCGAGGTATACGGGATGCCGCCGAACCGCTCGCAGAGCTCCTGCGCGCGCTTGCGGTTGAAATCGAAGACCCCGGCGATCTCCGCGTTCGGGTTCGCGGCGTACTCGGGCAGGTGCCGCTGCTGTGCGATTGAGCCGCCGCCCGCGACGACGACGCGCACTGTTTTTTGCTCACTCATGTTGTTTTCCTCCTTCAAGGCTGTGGTCTCTATGTTTCATCAGGACGGTCCCCCGATCCTGATAGAGCGTACCGATGTTTTTCTGCATCACGGGGGCGTCGGGCTGCTGCATCCGGCGGAGCAGAAGCTCCATGACCTGCTCGCCGGTCCCCTCCAGCGCCAGCGCCACGGAGTCGATCGGCGGCGCGAACAGGCGGGAGAGCACGTCGTCGTACCCCACGACGGACACGTCCTCGGGCACACGCAGGCGCTGCTTCATCAGCAGCTGCAGCACGCCCGCCGCCAGCGTGTCCGCGCCGCAGAACACCGCCGTCGGGGGATCGGCGAGGGAAAAGAGCCGAGCGGCGGCGCGCTGCCCGAACGCGGCGGTGTAATCCGGGACCAGCTCCATGAGCGCCGGGTCTTCCGGGAGGCCGCTGTCCCGCAGCGCCGCGCGGTATCCCTCCAAACGTTCCTTTTCGACGCTGTGTTCCACGGCGGAAGCCACGAGCGCGATGCGCCGGTGGCCCTTTTGCACGATGCGCAGGACCGCGTCGTATACGCCCGCAAAGTCCGCGACGGTGAGGCTGTCGATCCCCTGCTCGAGGTAGCCGCGCTCCACGGCCACGGCGGGGATGCCCGCTTGCTTGAGCATTGCGAAGCACGTTTCTGGAACAAGGGGATCGGAGGTGATGACCAGACCCTCCACGCCGAGACTGATGAAGCTCTGCACCGCGCGGAACTCGTCCTTGCCAAGCTCGGCGCTCTGCATCGTCACGAGCTGGTAACCCCGCCGCTCGGCGGCGCGGAGCACGGAGTTGGTGATCCGGTAGGACAGGCCGTTGAGATTCTGCATGACGAGATTGCCGATCAGCCCGCTGCGGCGGCTTTTGAGCGCGCGGGCGTTCTGGTTCGGGATATATCCCAGCGCGCGGACGGCCTGTTCGACGCGCGCGCGGGCCTGAGCAGAGACGTAGCCGCTGTTGTGCAGGACCCGGCCCACCGTGGCGACGGACACCCCAGCTGCCTTGGCGATCCCTTCCATCGTGACGCTCATGCTGTTTCTCCTTTCCCGCGAACGGAAACGTGTGCCGCCCGGCGGGCCGCTTCCGGTTTTCGGTGCTCTGTGTGAGAACGTTTCCATGTTTTGGCCAGTGAGAATCAAAAATGCAGAAAATCCAAGAAATCTCACGTATGGTAACGTTCTCACATCTCTGCACATATTTTATAGCAGTGCATTTAGTTTGTCAATAGGAGGAAGGGAAAATCTTTGAAAAAAACTGCGGTGCGGCAGACGGAAAATGTCGGAGCGGGCGAGAGGGGACAGGGTTCGGCTCCACGGACGTACAGGGCGGTTGTGCCTGCGCCCCTTGATGAATTCAGTCGCAAATGGGGCGCGCCCGGGCGGAGTTTCTTCCGTTCGGGCGTGTTTTTTATTTTTTTGGCTCATTGTAAAATGAAGTTGCAATAGTGGGGAGGGAAGAAAAGAATCCATCGTGATGGATCTGTGGTAGAATTGA
>CANQIG010000233.1 GCA_947623765.1 uncultured Clostridia bacterium
GCCTCCTGTAAGTACTTGGAATACGTCTGGGAGTGGATCATCTGGTCCAGCTTCTCCCGGATCCTCAGGCCCGCCTGCCGGATGCGCCGCCGGATCGACGCGAGCGCCGTGCTCGCGGTGTCGGCGACTTCCTCCTCGCTCATCACGGTGGTGTCGATGCGTTCCTCGAGGTATTTGTTCGGCGTGACCGCGGCGAAGAGGTCGGAGAGGGACGTCGCCGTCCCGCCGCCGCGGCCGCTCCAGTCGCGGATTGCGCGGAAGGCGTGGAGCGTCGCGGAGACCTTGAGGAGGTCCGGCAGCCCGAGAACGCCGCCCGCTTCGGCGCGGCGCAGCGCGTTTGTGATGTTCGTCATGCCGTAAAAGCTCGGCGAGCCGTATTTCGCCGAGAGCACGAACGCGTCGTCGGTCTCCCGAAGACGCTTTTCCACGCGGGGAAGTTCCGTTTCCGGCTCGATCTGCCGCGCGAGCCCCGCGGCGTCCGGGGAGGAAGTCTCCTCCGCGAGTTTCTGTAAGATCTTGTCGAGCTCCAGGGCTCTGCTGTCTCTGTCCATATCTCCTCCCAAATTCATTCCGCAAACGAACGGTAAAATTCCAGCGTTTTCGGCAGCGTGTGCAGGATCTGCAGCGCGTACCGTTCCGAGGCCTCGGCGAGTTCCGAGAGCGCCGGTTCCGGCAGGGAAAACGCGTAGAGCTTTTCAAAATCCGAATAGACGATGTGGCGCATCGCCGTGAGCGCCCCCGGCGAGAGCCGCACGCCGCGCCGGACGTCTTCCTCTCCGGCGCAGTCCCCGCAGCGCAGCAGGCCGTTTTCCGGCAGGAAGTACATGGGGTCGTGTTCGTACGCCGCGCAGTCCGCGCAGGCGACGAGGTCCGGCAGGTACCCGAGCGTCGAGAGCAGGCGCAGCTCCGTCAACGCCTTGAGCTGCTTTTGCGGCCGCGTGCCCTTCGCGAGGAAGTGCAGCGAATTCAAGATGATCCGGAGCGGCGTCTCCGAATCGGTCTCCGCCGGGATCATGAGGTACGCCGCCTCGCAGAAATACTGCGCGAGCGCGAGCGCCGCGACGTCCCGCCTGAGCTCGAAGAAGACCTCCTCGGGCCGCGCGTCGGAGATGATGTACTTGTCGCGTCCGCGGTAGACCGTGAGCGCGCTGTAACACAGGAGCTGCGTCCCGGCGCTTTTCGAGTCCTTCGGGTTCTTCGCCCGGCGCGCGAACGCCCGCAGCACCCCCATGTCCCTCGTCAGCACCGTGACGATCCGGTCGCTCTCACCGACCACCTGCTCCCGGATAATCAATCCTTTCGTCTTCGTCGTCATCCGTTTCCCCCGTTGCGCGCGCGTGCGCTTTCATCTGCGCGTAGCGAATGTAGTCCTCGACCTTTCCCGTGCGGTAAAACGCGTTCCACGCCGCGTTCTGCGCCGCCTCTCTCCCGAATTCCCGATCTTTCTGTTCTCTCTGCATTCCCAGGCACACCCTTTCTTCCACGTTTCCGTTTTCAAAAGTGTGTCCTTCCCCTATATCCCCCTATTCGCGGAAATCCCTGACTTTTCTTGTAAGAAAAGTCAGCAAAAGAACTTTTAGGTCGCGGGGTCGCGTGTGCAAGCACACGCTTCGCCGGTGGTTTCGGCGGGCTTTGCCCCCGCGCCATACACTTGATTGGTGTGGGGAGCTCGCCTCCGCTGCCCGCAAGCCGACGTGGGTAAACGTCAAAGTCTTTTGATCCAAACTTTCCGAAAGCCTTGTTGGGGCTGCGCCCTCGCGCTGGCTCCTTCGCGGGCTGTCTGCGCTTCCTAAACACACCGAGGCGATCGCCGTGAAACGGCGATGCGCGACGTTAAAGTCTCTTGAGCGAACCTTTCCGCAAGCCTTTTGAGGTTGTCCCTACGCGCTGGCTCCTTCGCGGGCCGCCGTGCTTCCCAAACACGCCGAGGTGATCGCCGTGAAACGGCGATGCGCGACGTCAAAGTCTTTTGATCCAAACTTACCGAAAGGCTTTTTCGGGTTATCTCCACGCGGGAACCCATTCGCGGGCCGCCGCGCTTCCCAAATACACCGGGGTGATCGCCGTGAAACGGCGATGCGCGACGTTAAAGTCTTTTGATCCAAACTTTTCTTCCAGAAAAGTTTGGCTAGTCCTCTAAGGATTTGGGGTCGAAGCCGAGGGCGGCGAGGGTCTCGGGGCGCTGGCGCCAGTCCTCCTTGACTTTGACCCAAAGCTGCAAATTGATCTTCGTGTCGAAGAATCGTTCCATGTCCTCGCGGGCGCGGGTGCCGATCTTTTTGAGCATCTGGCCGCCCTTACCGATGAGGATGCCCTTATGCGCGGCGCGCTCGCAGTAGATCGTGCAGTCGATGTGGATGACCCCGTTCTCCTCGCGCATCCGTTCCGTGACGACGGCGACGCCGTGGGGGATCTCCTGTTCGGTGAACCGGAGGATCTTCTCCCGCACCATCTCGGCGGCGAGCGTCCGCTCGCTCTGGTCGGTGAGGGTATCCGGCGGGAAGAGATGCCCGCCGGGCATCGCGAGCTTCGAGAGCTCGTCCTTCAAAATGTCGAGGCCGTCGCCGTCGCGCGCGGAGACCGGGACGACCGCGTCGAAGTCGTAGAGCGCAGCGAGCGACGCGATCTGCGCCATCAGCTTGGACTTGTCCTCGAGCAGGTCGATCTTGTTCACCGCGAGGACGGCGGGCAGGCCGAGCGCGCGGAACCGCGCGCAGAGCTCCTCGTCGGCCTTCGAGACGGGCGTATCGGCCTCGGCGACGAGCAGGCAGGCGTCCACGCCCGCGACGGACTGCGTGACGCTGCGCACCATGAAATCCCCGAGCGGGCTTTTCGGCTTGATGAGGCCGGGCGTGTCGATGAACACGAGCTGCACGGGCCCTTCGGTCCAGACGCCCATGATCCGCGTGCGGGTGGTCTGCGGCTTTTTCGA
>CANQIG010000234.1 GCA_947623765.1 uncultured Clostridia bacterium
AATGCGTGAGCATAACGCCCTTCGGGAATCCCGTCGTGCCGGAGGTGTACTGCATATTGCAGACGTCGTCCTTGCTGACGCGCGAGCGCCGGAACTCGACCTCCTCGTACGGCACGTTCTCGGAGAGCGCCATCGCCTCGTCCCAGGTAAAGCAGCCGGGCTGGCGGCTCTCCGTCGTGATGACGTTGCGCAGCACGGGCAGGCGCTTCGCGAAGAGGCGGCCCGGCTCGCACTTTTCGAGCTCCGGGCAGAGCTCCTTCATGATCGCGACGTAGTCGCTGTCCTTGTAGCCGTCGATCATGACGAGCGTGTGCGTATCGGACTGGCGGAGCAGGTACTCCGCCTCGTGGATCTTGTACGCCGTGTTCACGGTGACGAGCACCGCGCCGATCTTCGTCGTCGCCCAGAACGTGATGTACCACTGCGGGACATTCGTCGCCCAGATCGCCACATGGTCGCCCTTCCGAACGCCCATCGCGATGAGCGACCGCGCGAAGGTGTCCACATCGTCGCGGAACTCCTTATACGTGCGGGTGTAGTCCATCTCGGTGTAGACGAAGCACTGCTGGTCCGGGAACTTCTCAACCATCTTGTCGAGGACGTCCGGGAAGGTCAGGTCGATCAGCGTCTCTTTCGGCCAAACGTATTCGCCCGTGCCGGCGCGGTTCTTCTGCAGCGGGATGTCCGCGGCGCGCGCCGACATATAGCCGCGCATATAATCCGCGAAGCGCGGGAACACGACGCCCGGGTCGGAGAGCTCGTCGGACCAGTTGCTCTTCCATTCGAGCGAGATGAACCCGTCGTAGCCGATGCCCATCAGCGTGTCGAACATCGCGTCGAGCGGGAGATCGCCGTCGCCGAGCATCTTATATTCGAGCCCGCGGCTCGTCATGCGGCTGTCCTTCACATGGACGTGGCGGATGTACTCGCCGAGGTTCGCGACGGTCTCGCCGGGGTTCTCGCCCATGAAGCGGTACGGATGATGCATATCCCAAAGTGCGGCGACCGCAGGGCTTGCGACGCTGTCGAGCAGCGCGCGCAGCCGCTTCGTGTCGGCGTAGACGCCGGTCGTCTCGACGAGCAGCGTCACGTTGAAGCCCTCCGCGATCACGCCGAGCACATGGAGCACGTCCGCGATATACGCGTCGTCCGCCGGGACGGAGCTGTCGTTCGGAACGTCGGCCAGCACACGGATGTACGGCGTGCCGAGCTTCTGCGCGAGCACGATGTACTGCGTCAGCTCGACGATGTTCCTGTTGCGGTTTTCCTTATATTTCAACCCGCACCCCGACGCGAGGCACGGGATGGTAAGCCCAAGTTCCCTCAGCTTCTTGAGTGTCAACGGGATCTGCGCGTCGGTGAACGGCCGCGCCTTCTGAGAGTAGATCTCTTCGCCTAGACCGCGCACCTCGATGCCGTCAAAGCGCAGGTCCTTCGCCATCGAATAGATGTCGGCCCACGAATAGTCGGGGCAGGCGGAGGTCGAAAAACTGATTTTCATGTCTGACCATCTTCCTTTCTTCAGGATCGCCGCGGGTCTCCCCCCGGCGGGCTGTCCTCTTGTTTTTACAGCCATCTTTTATCCCTTGAACCGATCCCCGGGCGTTTTGGCCCGAAAACCTGTATTCTGATAAATTATAGCACGGCGGAAAAAAAGTTGCAACTTGGGATTTCGGGGGATTCTCAAGCGGCAAACGGTTCTTTTTGTGGAAGATGCACACAGCCGCCGGACAGAAAAACAGCACGCCATGCGGCGCGCCGTTTTTCATTCGTCGGACTTCGTTTTCGTTTTTTTCGCCGAGGATCTCGGTTTTCTCGGCTTCTTCCTCGGCTCAGGAGCGTCCGGGTCGTATGTCATAAAGAGCCGGATGCCCTCTGTCGTGCGGTCGTACTCCTCGATCAGCTTCTTGAGGTGTTCCTCGCCGCTCGGTTCCAGGTGGTAATAGACGCGCGAACGGGATCTTCCCGCGCCGTCGGAATCGAGCACAGTGTGGCTGTCGGAGACGTACCCTTTTTTGAGGAGCTTGTACATCATGATGTACAAGCCAGCCTCCGCGAGCGAGATCTTGCCCTCGCTGCGGATGGTCAGCGCCTGCACCATTTCATAGCAGTACATATCGCGTTCGCGCAGCAGCGTAAGGCAGAGCATCTCGATGGGAAGCCTGCGGGTGAACTCGTTTGTTGCCATCTATAATTCTCTCCCTCCGGGAGCGCACACGGAAACAGACGGCGTGCCGCAGGACTGCGGCGCGCGAAACGGCCCGTTCTGCCGCGCTCACCTACTTTCATAATAGCACAAACGGAATTGTTTTGCAAGTAAAAAGTTTGGAGAAAAGAAAATAACATCCAAATGATCTTGATTTTGGCGGCCATTCGCCCGATTTTTGCATTTTTGAGGGTGTTTTCTTTCTTTTTTTGCAAAAAAAGAAGATAGAAAATACAGAGATTGCGTCAGTCCCCGCTTTCTTTTCCGCCGTCTCTCCTTTGCGCCGCGAAGAAATCCCGCAGCAGCGCGCCGCAGGTCTCCCCGAGAAACCCCTTGTACAGCGCCGGACGGAACGCGCCGGGCAGCCGCAGCACGTCGACCGCCGTGCCGCACGCGCCCATGTTCCCGTCCTCCGCGCCGTAGACGATGCGCTCCACATGGGCGTTCACCGCCGCGCCCGCGCACATCGGGCAAGGCTCGGGAATCGTCAGTCTCCGCTTCCTTCCCGCCGTCTCTCCTTTGCGCCGCGAAGAGATCCCGCAGCAGCGCGCCACACGTCTCCCCGAGGAACCCCTTGTAGAGCGCCGGGCGGAACGCGCCGGGCAGCCTCAGCACATCGACCGCCGCGCCCGCGCACATCGGGCAAGGCTCGAGCGGCGTCAGTTCCCGCTTTCTTTTCCGCCGTCTCTCCTTTGCGCCGCGAAGAAATCCCGCAGCAGC
>CANQIG010000235.1 GCA_947623765.1 uncultured Clostridia bacterium
GCCGGCACCGGCGGCTTCGGCGTGCGCAACGCCAGCATCGGCGCCTACAACAGCGCCTATGTGGACGTGGTGGTGGGCGTGTTCATGGTCCTGTTCGGCGTGAACTTCAACCTGTACTACCTTATATTGATGAAGCGGTCCCTGAAGAGCCTGAAGAGCCAGGAGCTGTGGGTGTATCTCGCCGTCATCGCCGGCGCCACCGTCACCATCGCCCTGAACATCGCCCACCTTTACAATGGCTTCATGGAGTCTTTGCGCTACTCCTTCTTCCAGGTGTCCAGCATCATCACCACCACCGGCTTTGCCACGGCGGCGAAGATCGCGGAGGGCAACTTCGAGGTCCGCGTCAAAAAGGACAAGGACGACGAGCTCGGCGCGCTCTGCGAATCCATCAACGACATGGCGGCGGAGCTCGGCGCGTCCGAAAAAATGAAAAACGATTTCATCTCCAGCGTCTCCCACGAGCTGCGCACGCCGCTCACGGCCATCAAGGGCTGGGCCGAGACGATCCAGAGCGGGAGCGTGCGCCGCGACACGTACGAAAAGGGGATGCGCGTTATCATCCGGGAATCGGAGCGGCTCTCCGGGATGGTCGAGGAGCTGCTGGATTTCTCCCGGATGCAGAGCGGCCGGATGCAGCTCGTGATGCAGCGCGTCGACCTGCTCTCCGAGCTCGACCAGGCCGTCTATATGTTCACCGACCGCGCGCGCACCGAGCGGAAGCATCTCGTCTACAACGAGGAGGAGACCGTGCTCTCGCCGGTCCTCGGGGACGTGAACCGCCTGCGGCAGGTGTTCATCAACATCCTCGACAACGCGCTCAAATATACCGATACCGGCGGCGTCGTCCGCGTCTCCGCGAAGGAGGAGGACGGCATCATCCGCGTGGTGATCCGCGACAACGGCTGCGGCATCCCGGCGGAACACCTGCCGAACGTCAAAAAGAAGTTCTATAAGGCGAACCAGAACGTCCGGGGCAACGGCATCGGCCTCGCCGTGGCGGACGAGATCATGGCGCTGCATTCCGGCTCGCTCGACATCGAGAGCGACCCGGATGTCGGGACCGCCGTGACCATCACGATCCCCACGCAGAAGAAGCTCGAGGAGAACCCCGAGCTCGTCAAAAGCGCCGCGCAGGCCACGGACGTCGGAAAGGTGCAGGTCGTCGAACGCCGAACTTAACTTTTCCCACCTTTTCTTGAAGAAAAGGTGGGGCCAAAAGACTTCAACGTTTGCTGTACGTCGGAACGGAGCAAAAGGGAAACGTTCCGCTCTTCGGGGGCCTTGGCGAGCAGAATGTTTTCTGGAAGAAAGGCCGGGGCCAAAAGACTTCGACGTTTGCTCTACGTTGGAACGGGGCAAGCGGGGGCCGTTGCACCCTCGGGGAGCCTTGGCGTGCAGAGGGCGTTTCCGACAGAAGGGAAGATTGGAGCTAAAGGATTTCGACAGCTGTCCTGCGTCGGATTGTAGAGAGCCGGAGCAAACAAATTTCCTTGTGCGGCAGCTATGGAGTGTGGTGTACGGGAAAGGATTTAGGAAGCAATAAGTGTGTGTGGGCGCGCACGGGTAAAACCCGTTCCGCTTGCCCTACGGCGGCTCGTAAAGAGCGGAGGCAAGTCTCTCCAAAACACTAGGCGTATGGCGCGGGAGAACGCTCCCCAAACGCACCGGCGAGGCGGGCAGAGCCCGTTTCGTCCGCCCTTCACTGGCCCACAGAGGGCAGAAGGAAATTTTACCGTCCAAATCTGAACCATGGCGCGGGAGAACGCTTCTCAGACGCATCGGCGAAGTGAGCGGAGCGAACGACAGCGCGACGAATCGGCCTTTGGCCGCGCGCGCAAGCGCGCGCCCCGCGACGTAAAAGTTCTTTTGCTTACTTTTCTTTCAAGAAAAGTAAGTGCTGACTTTTCTTGAAAGAAAAGTCGGGAAGGAGGAAAAATGAAAAAAGTGACGACGATCGGCGGACAGGCGCTGATCGAAGGGATCATGATGGTGGGCCCGAAGAAGAACACGGCGGCGTTCTGTGACGAGAACGGGAACATCACGACGGAGGACATCACCGCGCCGTCGATCCGGGAGAAATACCCGATCCTCAAAAAGCCGTTTCTGCGCGGCGTGTTCGCGCTGATCGACACGATGCGGCTCGGCATCAAGGCCATGACGCTCTCGGCGGACAAGATCGGCCTCGAGGAAGAGGAATCGGATTCCAAGTTTGAGAAATGGCTGACGAAGACCTTCGGCGACAAATTGACGAATGTGATCGTCGGTATCGGCGCGGTGCTGGGCATTGCGCTGGCGGTGGTGCTGTTCTTCTTTGTGCCCTCGCTGCTGTTCAACCTGCTGGAGGGCGCCGTCGGGGAGGGCGTCGCGCCGTTCCGCTCGGTGTTCGAGGGGGCGCTGCGCATCGCGATCTTCGTGCTCTACATCTTCCTGATCTCCCGCATGAAGGAGATCGACCGCGTCTTCCGGTACCACGGCGCGGAGCACAAGACGATCTTCTGCTATGAGAACGACCTGCCGCTCACCGTGGAAAACGTCCGCCCGCAAAAGCGGTTCCACCCGCGCTGCGGCTCGAGCTTCATGATCCTCATGCTGCTCGTCGGGGTCGTCATCGGTTTTTTCATCCCGTTCGAGAACCCCTTCCTGCGCACGGGGACAAAACTTCTGCTGCTGCCCATGACAGTGAGCATCGGGTACGAGCTCATCAAGCTCTGCGGGCGGTACGACAACCTCGCGACGCGGATCATCGCCGCGCCGGGGCTGTGGCTCCAGCGGCTGACCGTGAAGGAACCGGACGACAAGATGATCGAGGCGGCGATCGCCGCCATGACCGCCGTGATCCCCGAAAACGGCGAGGACCTGATCCGATGACGAACCGCGCGCTGCTG
>CANQIG010000236.1 GCA_947623765.1 uncultured Clostridia bacterium
GGGGATGATGATCGGCGTGCCCGTCGTGCCGGAGGACGAATGGATGCGCACGATCTCCTCGTCCGGCACCGCCGCGATCCCGAGCGGGTACGCGTCGCGCAGCTCCTCCTTGTTCGTGAAGGGAAGCTTCTCAAAATCCGCCTGGTCGCGGATGACGTCGATGCCGTCGTATTTCTTCTGGTAGAATCCGTTCGGGAACTCTTTCAGGCGCTTCATCTGGGCCTGCACGAGCCCGAGCTGCATTTCGTTGAGCTGCATGGTCTGCCTCCGTTTTTTTCGTTTTTATCTGCCCACCGCGCCGCCTTCCAAACGGCGCGGACTGTTCCGGTTTCAGAAAAGGATGCCCGCCGCGATCAACAGCACGGTAAAAATGAGGAACGCGTAGTCGGCGGGGACGAACACGTACCGTTTCGACTGGCTCTCGCGCGTGCGCAGCGTAAAGCCGCGAAGCTCCGCCGCCGCCGCGCTCTCGTGGATCTTCCCCACCGAGGAGATGAGCAGCGGCACGCAGAGCGGCAAAATGAGCCCGATCTTCTTCACGGGGTTTTTCGTGTCGAACTCCACGCCGCGCGCGGTCTGCGCCTCGATGATGCCGGACATCTCCGCCGCGAACACCGGGATGAACCGGATCGCGGTCGTCAGCGTGAACGCGTATTTATACGGCACAAAGAGCCGCTGCACGAGTACGCCCGAAAGGTCGGAGAGCTGCGTGACGGAGAGCAGAAGCTGCAGCGGCAGCGTCGCCGCCGTCAGCCTGAGCACGAGCCGCGCGCCGACGAACAGCCCGTCGAGCGTGATTTTCAGGATGCCGAGCTCAAACAGCACCGTCCCCGAGCGCACAAAGAGCACCTGCAAAAGAAAGAGGAACACCGAGAGCTTGAGCAGCCCCGAGAGGAGCCGCAGCGCCTTTTGGAACACGCCGCCCAGCACGCCGAGCAGAATGTCCAGCGCGATGAGGACGAGCAGGAAGATCAGATCGTCCGAGACGAACGCCGCGACGCAGATGCCGAGCGAAAGGACGAGCTTCGTCAGCGGGTCGAGCCGGTGCAGAACGGAACTGCCCGGCACGTAATCGAGAAACCCGGTCATGCCTTTTCCCCCTTTCGTCCGCGGATCGCGGCTTCCATCTCCTCCACCGTGTCGGCGGGCGGGAGCACATCCGCGAGCCGTTCGGAGAGCCGCGTGATCTGCGGCGGCAGCACGGAGGCCTTCGGCAGCGTCTCCGTGTCGCGGAAGACCTTCCGCGTCTCGCCGTCGAGCAGCAGCTGTCCGGCGGAAAAGACCAGCACGCGCTCGGCGAAGTCCAGCACGAGCTCCATATCGTGGCAGACCATCACGACGGTCGTGCCCGCCTCGTGCAGCGCCTTCACGCGCCCGAGCACCGCCATGCACTCGCGGTAGTCGAGGCCGGTCGTCGGCTCGTCGAGGATCAGCGTCTTCGGCTCCACCGCGATCAGCGACGCGAGCGCCAGCCGCTGCCGCTCGCCGCGGCTCAGCGCGAACGGCGAGCGCTCCGGGTCAAAGCGGAAATCCTCGAGCACCGCGTCGACGCGCGGCTTGACTTCCGCGTCGGGCACGCCGAGCAGCTCCAGCCCGAAGGCCAGCTCCTCGCGGACCGTCGGCTTGCAGAGCTGCCGGTCCGGGTTCTGGAACAGGAACCCGATGCGCTTCGCGAGCTCGCTCGTGCGCAGCGAAGTCGTCGCCGCGCCGTCGATCAGCACCTCGCCGGACGTCGGCTTCAATAGACCGCGCATGAGCTTTGCGGCGGTCGTCTTCCCCGCGCCGTTCGCGCCGATGATGGCGACGAACGCGCCGTCGGGGACCGTAAAGTTCAGATCGTGTACCGCCGCCGCGCCGGAGTTGTACTGCAGCGATACGTTCCGAAATTCGATCATCGGAGCACCTCCCGGACCAATGCCTCGGCTTCCTCCACCGTCGCGGCGATCTTGCCGCCCGTCAGGTCCCGGATGTGCCGGGAGAGCGTCACGACGCGCGGGCAGTTGACGCCGATCTCCTCGAGACGGCCGCTCTCCTTCAGCACCTCGCGCACCGGCCCGGCGATCTCGAGCCGCCCGCCGTTCAGCACGGCGAGCCGCTTCGCGTAGCTCGAGAGCAGCATGATCTTCTGCTCCACGACGACGACCGTCATCCCGTAGCGCTCGTTCATCTCGCGCAGGATGCGGAAGATCTGCTCGGAGACGGCGGGGTCGAGCTCGCCGGTCGGCTCGTCGAGCACGAGGATCTTCGGGCGAAGCGCTAAGATCGCCGCGATCGCGACGCGCTGCTTCTGCCCGCCGGAGAGCGAGCCGATCACGCGCCCGCGCAGGTCCGAGATGCCCGCGGCGCCGAGCGCCTCGGCCATCCGCGGCTCGATCTCGTCCTTCGGCACGCCGAAGTTTTCCAGCCCGAACCGCAGCTCGTCGTCGACGCTCGCCGCGACCATCTGGCTGTCCACGTCCTGCAGGACGGTGCCGACGACCCGTGCGAGGTCGGTGAGCTCCGTCTCGACGGTGTCCATGCCGTCCACCGTGACGGAGCCGTAAAAGTCGCCGCCGCGCCGGTGCGGCACGAGGCCGCAGATGCTGTGTACGAGCGTGGTCTTGCCCGCGCCGGACGGCCCGATGATGCCGAGGAAATCCCCGTCCGGGACGGTGAGCTCGATGTTCTGGAGCGCGTCCCGGTCGGCGTCGGCGTAGCGAAACGATAGTCCGTGAATCTCGATCATAGAAACTGGAGTTCCTTTCGGGAAAAAATGGGGGAAGCGGTCAGGCCTTGAGCGCCGCCCGCGCCGGGATGTACAGCACGCCGACGATCACCATGTTGAGCAGCGCGGTGCAGAGCACGATCGGCACATACGCGACGAGCGTTTCCACCGTCGC
>CANQIG010000237.1 GCA_947623765.1 uncultured Clostridia bacterium
GTTCTTGCGGCGAGCATGGCGGCGGACGTGTTCATCGCGCAGCTCACGGAACAGACCGGCTTTGAGAACATCGTGCGAGCGATGCCGGGCGGCGAGAGCCGCCTCGCAAACCTGCGCTTGCTGCAAAAATACGCCGCCGAGTACGAGACCGGCGGCACGGGCGGGCTCTCCGGGTTCCTGCGGTTCGTGGAGCGGCTTCGGCGGAACCGCTCGGACATGGAAGCGGCGAACGTCGTCTCGGAGAACGCCGATACGGTGCGGATCATGAGCATCCACAAATCGAAGGGGCTGGAGTTCCCAATCTGCATCGTCGCGGGCTGCGGCAGGCAGTTCACGGCGGAGCACGGCGACCTGCTTCTCCACCCGGAGCTCGGCCTTGGGATGCGGCTCCCCGACCCGGAGACTGGCACGCGGCGCACGACGCTCCCCAGGGAGGCGATCTCCATCGCGCTTTCGGAGAACGCGTCTTCCGAGGAGCTGCGGGTCTTCTATGTGGCGATGACGCGCGCCAAGGAGAAGCTCATCCTGCTCTCGACCGTCCGGTCGGTCGACACGACGCTTGAACGCCTCGCGGCGCAGATCACGCCGGAGGAAAAGATCCCGGCCTTCGCGGTGAACGCGGTGAAGAGCGCGTCCGAATGGCTGCTGTTCTGCGCGCTGCGCCACCCGGACGGCGAGGTCCTGCGGCGCCGCGTGGCGCTGCCGGAGCGCTGCGTCGTCCGGGAGGGCTACACGCCGTGGCGCGTGGAGACGCTGTACCTGCCGCCGGAGGAGGCCGAATCGCCCGCTCCGGAAGCGGCGGCGCCGGTGGACGAAGCGTTCCGTGCCGAGGTGGAGGCAGCGCTCGCGTACCGCTATCCGTTTGCGGCGGAGACGAAAATGCCGACGAAGGTCTCGGCGTCCGGACTCGCGGCGGTGCAGTCCCCAGAGGCGGGGACGCGCACGCTCAGAAGGCCGTCGTTCCTCTCCGCGAAGGGGCTGACACCGGCGGAGCGCGGCACGGCGCTGCACGATTTCATGCAGTTCTGCGTCCCCGAGGAGGCGGCGCGCGACCCGAGATCGGAACTGCGGCGGCTCGTGACGGAGAAGTTCCTGACGCCGGAGCAGGCCGCCGCCGTCGATCTGCGGCGCGTCGAGCGGTTCTTCGCGGGTGAGCTCGGGCGGCGCGTGCTGCGCGCGGACCGGGTCCTGCGGGAGCAGCGGTTTATCGCGCCGATCCCCATGCGGCTCGTCGACAGCTCGCTGACGGGGGACGCGGCGGAGGAGCCGGTGATCCTGCAGGGCGCGGTGGACTGTATGCTCGAGGAGGACGGCGTGCTGTCCGTCATCGACTTCAAGACCGACCGCATCGACGACCGCGCCCGGCTCTGGGCGCGGTACGGCACGCAGCTCAGGCTCTACGCCGAGGCGATGTCCCGCGTGTTCCGAAAGCCCGTGGGGAGCATCCTGCTCTATTCTTTCTATCTGAACGACGCCGTCGGGCCCGACGGCGCGTGAAAAACGCCCTGTCCCCGAAACGGCGATGCGCCGAAAGGGACAGGGCGTTTTCGCTGTTTTTGTTTTTTCGGATAGACGTTCCCGTGCCGCCGCATACTAAGACAAACGCCGCGCGGTTTGCGGCGGGAACGCGAAAAAACGAAAGGATGGAAAGAATGCGGATTCAAAAGATCACGGCGGCGGAGGTCCTCGATTCCCGGGGCACGCCGACGGTCGGCGCGACGGTCTGGCTGACGGACGGCTCGAGCGGGACGGCGAACGCGCCTTCCGGCGCGTCTACGGGAAAATTTGAGGCGGTGGAGAAGCGGGACGGCGACAGGAGACGCTATTTCGGCAAGGGCGTGGAAAAGGCGGTCAGGGGGATCACGGAGGAGATCGCGCCGGCGCTCTGCGCGCTGCGGAATGTGACGGTCGGGGAGGTCGACCGGATGCTGATCGAGCTGGACGGCACGCCGAACAAGGAGCGGCTCGGGGCGAACGCGACGCTCGCGGTCTCCCTCGCGGCGGCGAAGGCGCTCGCCGCGCACTACCGGCAGCCGCTGTTCCGGTTTCTCGGCGGGGAAAGCGCGCGGCGGATGCCCGTCCCGATGATGAATATCCTGAACGGCGGCGCGCACGCCGCGAACAATCTGGACGTGCAGGAGTTTATGATCGTCCCGGTCGGCGCGTCCTCCTTTTCAGAGGCGGTGCGCATCGGGGCGGAGGTCTATTACGCGCTCGGGATGAACCTGAGGCGGAAGGGACTTTCCGTCGGCGTCGGGGACGAGGGCGGCTTTGCGCCCGACCTTCCCGGCGACGAAGCCGCGATCGAGTGCCTGCTCGAGGCGATCCGGAGCGCGGGATATTCCGACGATACCGTGAAGCTCGCGCTGGACGCTGCGGCGAGCGAGTGGGTGAAAAAGGACGGAACGTACTGGCTCCCGAAAGCAGGCAGCAGCTATACGCCGGGCCAGCTTTCCGCGCATTGGGAAAAGCTCGCGGAGACGTACCCGATTCTCTCATTGGAGGATCCCCTCGGCGAGGAGGACTATTCCGGCTGGACGACGCTGACCGCGCAGATCGGGGAGAAGACGATGCTCGTCGGGGATGACCTCTTTGTGACGAACACGGAACGCATCCGGGAGGGCGTGGCGCGCGGCGCGGCGAACGCCGTGCTCATCAAGCCGAACCAGATCGGCACGCTGACCGAGACGCTGGACGCGGTCGCGCTCGCCGGAAAGCACGGGTACCGGGCGGTCCTCTCGCACCGCTCCGGCGAGACGGAGGACGCGGCCGCCGCGGACATCGCCGTCGCGGTGAACGCGCCGTTCGTGAAATTCGGCGCGCCGTGCCGGGGAGAACGCACCGCAAAATACAACCGGCTGCTGCGCATCGCG
>CANQIG010000238.1 GCA_947623765.1 uncultured Clostridia bacterium
TTAACCTTAACACAGGTTCTTCCTATTCGCTACCTTTTTTTCCTTTTCTGTTACACATCATTGTAAACCCTACATTTTTCATTTTTTCTTTCGGCCTCGCAGCCGGATCGGGAAAGCGCGCAAAAAACATTTAATTTTTCTCCGAAATTTGCAAAAAGGGGATGATTTTTTTCGCGCCTTTTGCTATAATAGAGGATGGATTACTGTCCAACAATTGGAAAGGTGGCATCCCATCATGACGAAAAGAGCCTCCGCGAACGTCGCGGCGGTCATCGAGATCGCGGCGGCTGCGGTGCGTATGCGCGTCTCTCAGCTTCGGCGGGGCAAGATCGAGGTGCTGGATCGGCTGGAATACCCCCTCTACCTCGGCCACGAGGTCTTCAACGAGGGCCGCGTCCGGTTTGAGACCCTGCGCCAGCTCTCCGCCGTTCTGAAGAAGTTCACGGCCGCGCTCGCGGGCTACGGCTGCAAAAACGTGCGGCTCATCTCCTCGGCGGCCATGCGCGACGCGGAGAACCGCGCCTTTGTCGCCGATCAGATCAAGATCCACAACGGCCTCAAGCTGGAGATCCTCGAATACAGCGAGGAAAAGGCGATGATCTCGAGCGAGATCGTCCGGCTGCTCCGGCAGGAAAACGCGCTCGACGCCTCCAACGCGCTCATCGCGTACATCGGTTCCGGGAGCATCGGGCTCTCTCTCTACGAGGGCGGCGCGTTCAGTCTCTCCCAGAATCTCCCGGTCGGCTCCATGAAGCTCTACGATACGCTCCGCGCGATCAGCCGAGAGAGCGATGAGTTCTATCCGCTCCTCGAGGAATACCTCGACGTGGTGCTCAACCGCGTGGCGATCCCCGCGAACGAGATTGAGAGTTTGATCCTCAGCGGGTCGGACCTGATGCGCATCGCCCCGCTGTGCGGCGCGGAGAATGTCGGCGGCATCTACACGATCCGGACGAAGAAGCTCCGCGAGACGTACTACGAGCTGCGCACGATGACGTACCCCGCCATCGCCCGCCGCCTCAACATCTCCGAGGAGACCGCGGCGGTCGTCTACACCTCCCTCGCGATCTACAACGCCATGCTCCGCTATGTCAACGACCCGAAGCGCGTCATCTGCCCGGCGGTCGACATCACCGACGCCGTCACGCGCCATATGCTGCTCCCGGGGGCGAAGAAGGAATATCTCGCCCTGACGCAGCAGAGCGCCATCGCCTCGGCGAAGCGCATCGCGCAGAAATACAACTGCAATCTGACCCATTCGGCGGCCGTCTCCGCGCTCGCGACCTCCCTGTTCGACAAGCTCAAGGGCGTCCACGGGCTCGCGCCGGAACGCCGGAACATCCTCGAGCTCGTCTCCTACCTGCACAGCACGGGGCAGTACATCAACGTGCGCACGCACACGGAATGCTCCTTCGATCTCATCAAGAACCTCGATATCTTCGGGCTGACAGCCCACGAGATCCGCATGGCGGCGTTCGTCTCCGGCTACGACGAGCTCACCGCGCCGGGCAGCTCCGACCCCGCGTTCTTCGGCCTCACCGAGGAGGAGCGCACGGAGATCATGAAGATGGTGGCGATCTTCCGCATCGCGAACGCGCTCGACAAATCCAAGCGCCAGAAGCTGACCGTCACGAAGATCAAGGTGACGGAGGAGACCATGGAGATCCGCGCGGATGCCAAGGTCGACGCGCTGCTCGAAAAATGGGCGTTCTCGCAGTGCGCCGGGTTCTTCAAGGAAGTCTTCGGCATTGAGCCGCAACTCGTGCTGCGCACGAATCTGATCTGACGGAAGGAGCATGAACGTGGCACAGGATAAACTGGAAAAGAGGGCGGCGGAGAAAAAGGCCGCCGACCCGAAAACATACTATTATAATAGAGAGCTCAGCTGGATGGACTTCAACGCCCGCGTCCTCGAGGAGGCGCTCCGCAAGGAGAACCCCATCATGGAGCGGCTCCGTTTCCTCGCGATCACCGGATCGAACCTCGACGAGTTCTTCATGGTCCGCGTGGCGGGCGTGATGGAGCAGGTCCACTCCGGCTACGAGAAGCCCGACGACTCCGGCATGACGCCGAAGGCGCTCCTCGCGGCGCTCGACAAGAAGACGCACGATTTCATGGAGCGGCAGTACTCCTGCCTCTACCGTTCGATCCTGCCCGTGCTGAAAAAGACGGCGGGGATCGAGTTCCGCACGCCCGAGGAGATGGACGAGAACCAGCTCCAGTGGGTGAAGAAGTATTTCCACTCCGTGCTCTTCCCCGTGCTGACGCCGCTCGCGGTGGATAACTCCAGGCCGTTCCCGATGCTCGCGAACAAGAGCCTGAACCTCGCCGTGCGCCTCTCCGCGAAGGAAAAGGAGAACAAGGGCGAGAAATGCTTCGCCATCGTACAGGTGCCGGGCATCCTGCCGCGCTTCGCGGAGCTTCCCGCCGCCGAAGACGGCACGCGGTGCTTCGTCCTGCTCGAAGACATCATCACCTGCTGCCTCAAGGACCTCTTCGAGCTCCACGAGATCAAGGCGGTCCTGCCGTTCCGCATCACGCGGAACAGCGACCTCACCATCGACGAGGACGCCGACGATTTCATGGTGGAGATCGAAAAGTCGATCAAGCGCCGGAAGCGCGGCCGCCCGGTCCGCCTCGAGATCCTGCAGCACGGCGACGGCGACACGAAGAAGTTCCTCTTCAAGGCGCTCGAGATCGGCGACCGCGAGGTCTACGAGCTGCCCGGCCCGCTCGACCTGACGTTCTTCTCGAAGTTCGCCGGGATCCCCGGCTCCGCGCCGTACTCGTTCACGCCGATCCGCCCCGTGACGCCCGCCGTGGATTTCTGGGGTTACGACGACATCTTCAAGGCCATCCGCGAGGG
>CANQIG010000239.1 GCA_947623765.1 uncultured Clostridia bacterium
GCCGCCGAAGTATTTGTTCGTCATGGAGACCGTGCGGTTCACGAGGTTGCCGAGCACGTTCGCGAGGTCGGTGTTCGTCCGCTCGATGATGAGGTCCCACGTGATCGTGCCGTCGGATTCAAACGGCATCTCATGCAGCACGAAGTACCGCACCGCGTCGACGCCGAAGAGCTGGACGAGGTCCTCCGCGTAGATCACGTTGCCCTTGGATTTGCTCATCTTGCCGCCGTTCATCAGGAGCCACGGGTGCCCGAAGACCTGCTTCGGCAGCGGCACGCCGAGCGCCATGAGGAAGATCGGCCAGTAGATCGTGTGGAAGCGGATGATGTCCTTGCCGACAAGGTGCAGGTCCGCCGGCCAGTATTTCTGATACCGCTCGGAGCCCTCGCCCTCGGCGTCGTAGCCGATGCCGGTGATGTAGTTCATCAGCGCGTCGAGCCAGACGTAGACGACGTGCTTCGGGTCGAAATCGACCGGGACGCCCCACTGGAACGTCGTGCGCGAGACGCAGAGGTCCTGCAGGCCCGGCAGCAGGAAGTTGTTCATCATCTCGGTCTTGCGCTGCGGCGGCTGGATGAATTCCGGGTGCGCATTGATGTGCTCGATCAGCCGGTCGGCGTATTTGCTCATCCGGAAGAAGTACGCTTCCTCCTTCGCCGGGTGGACCTCGCGGCCGCAGTCCGGGCATTTGCCGTCGACGAGCTGGCTCTCCGTGAAGAACGACTCGCACGGCGTGCAGTACATCCCCTCGTAGTGGCCTTTATAGATGTCGCCCTGCTCATAGAGCGTCTTGAAGATCTTCTGGATCTGCGCCTCGTGGTCGGCGTCAGTCGTGCGGATGAACTTGTCGTAGCTCGTGTTCAGCACGTCCCAGTTGGCCTTTACGATCCCCGCGACCTTGTCGACGTACGCCTTTGGGGAGAGCCCGGCCTCCTTCGCCTTCTCCTCGATCTTCATGCCGTGCTCGTCGGTACCGGTCTGAAAGAACACGTCATAGCCCTCCATCCGCTTGAACCGCGCGATGGAGTCCGCGAGGACGATCTCATACGAGTTGCCGATGTGCGGCCGGCTCGACGTGTACGCGATGGCCGTGGTCAGGTAATACTTCGGTTTGCACATATCGTTTCAAAATTCCTTTCTGAATGGGTTTCCGTGTTTAGGTAATTAAGATGGCCGCCAGCATGGACAGGATCATCAGACCGGCGAGCAACAGCGCGCCCACCCGGATCACCATCTTTCTCTTTTTCTCACTCATCATATGGAGGACTCCTTTTTCAACCTTTTCTGGAAGAAAAGGTTGGCGAAAAGACTTTTACGTCGCGTTGTCGTTCGCTTCGCGAACTTCGTTAGTGTTTCCGGTAGGCTTTGCTCCCGCGCCGGAGGCTGAGTTTGTGTGGGAAACTTGGTCACGCTTACCGCGAGCCAACGTAGAGCAAACGAGACGGGCTTTGCCCGCGCGATGGTCGCGTGCGTAAACGCACGCTTCGCCGGTGGGGTTGGGAAGCGTTGTCCCACGTGGGAGGCTTGGTGGTTCATGGGGGAACCTTGGTCACGCTCCCCGAGGGCCAACGTAGGGCGGGGAATGGGTTTTTGCTCGGGGTTCCGGGGAACATTCTTCCGTGTTGGACGCAGTTCCGTGAGGGGGCTTTGCTTCCATCTTCTGCGAGCCAGCGTAGGGCGGGGAATGGGATTTGCCGGGGGTTCCGGGAAGCGTTCTTCTGCGCTTAACGCAGCCCTTGTGAAGGAAACTTGGTTCCTGTTTTCCGTTAGCTAACGTAGAGCAAACGAGAGCGGCTTTGCCGCCGCGCCAGCTCCCTTTATTTTAGCATTTATTTTGCCCGATGTAAACCTCGGAATTGACTTTATTTCGCGGATAGGGTACAATTATTCCGGAAAATCTGCCGGAAACGGCGCTGGGGGCGGTCGAAATGAAAAAAGCGCTGCCGCATGCGGCGGTGGTACACTCCTTCGCGGGGCTGGGCAAGTGCTCGCTGACGGTCTATCTGCCGGTGCTCTCCGCGATGGGCTGCGCGGTCTCGGCGCTGCCGACGGCGGTGCTCTCCACGCACACGGGCTTTCCCGGGCCGGTCCTGCGGCCGATGACCGATCTCCTCGTCCCGGCGGCGGCGCACTGGGACCGCGTCGGCGCGCGGTTCGACGGGCTGGCGCTCGGGTACCTCGCGGGCGAGGAACAACTTTCGGCGGCGGAGGACGTGCTGCGCCTGCTGCGGGAGAAAAACCCCGGCATGACCGTCCTGCTCGACCCGGTGATGGGCGACGGTGGGCGCCTCTACGCGCAGTATTCCGGCGCGCTCGCGGACCGCATGGCGCGCCTCGCGAAGGGCGCCGACGTGCTAACGCCGAACTTCACGGAGGCGTACCGGCTGCTCGGCGAGCCGTACCGCGCGGGGCCGTACGCGCCGGAGGAGGTCCGGCGGGTGCTGGGGGGGCTCTGCGGGCTCGGGGCGAAGCGCGCGGTGCTGACCGGCGTGTACGCGGACGGAGAACGGATCGGCGCATCGTTCCTCGACGGGGAGACCGGCGAGGAGGGCGCGTGCTTCGCGGCGCGGGAGCCGGAAAATTTCCACGGCACGGGCGACCTCTTTGCGGCGGTGCTTTTCGGCGGGCTGCTGCGGGGTGAAGGGCTCTCCGAGGCGGTGCAGCGGGCGGTGGATCTCACGGCGGCGTGCATCCGGGAGACGGTGGAGCGCGGCGCGCCGGAGCCGTTCGGGGTGTGTTTTGAGCCGCTTTTGGGACAACTGACGGAGTAATTAAGAGGGACTTTATGTACGAGACGGAAATACAGGAACGGAAGGAGCGGGCGCTGCTTTTCGGCGGGCTGCTGCGGG
>CANQIG010000240.1 GCA_947623765.1 uncultured Clostridia bacterium
CTTCGAGGAGAGCTACGGCTACCTCTCCGGCGGCTACGTCCGCGACAAGGACGCGGTCAACGGCTCCATGCTCATCTGCCAGATGGCCTCCTACTACAAGGAGAAGGGCATGACGCTCGTCGACGCCATCGCCGGCCTCTATGAGAAGTACGGCTACTACAAGAACGACCTGTGCAACTTCGCCTTCGAGGGCGAGGACGGCATGAAGCAGATGAACGCCATCATGGACGGCCTCCGCAAGAATCCACCCACGGAGATCGCCGGCGTCAAGGTCACCGGCCGCAGCGACTATCTGCTCTCCATCCGCACCGACGGCGCGGAGAAAACCCCGATCACCCTGCCGAAGTCCAACGTCCTCGAGTACCGCCTCGAAAACGGCAGCAAGCTCATCGTCCGCCCGTCCGGCACCGAGCCGAAGATCAAGATCTACCTCTCCGGCAAGGGCAGGACGAAGGCGGAGAGCGAGGACATCATCGCCTCGATGAAGACTGCCGCCACGGCCCTGCTCGGGCTCTAAAGCCGCAAAAGCAAATCCGGACGGCCCGCAGATCGCGGGCCGTCCTTTTCGTTTTCCAAAGCCCTCGCCGCCCGGTTTCACTTTTCAGCAAAGCGTTCCCGTCGCTTCACATGAAATTCACAATGCCCCTCCATAATAGAAATCGTAGAAACGGGAAAAATATCTCTTGAAAAATCCCGCGAAGTATGGTATTATAGGAAAGGAGTTCAGGATCATGAGCGACAGTCATGAGAATTTCCAAAACAGTAACCCGGCGTCTTCGGAGAATTCGGCCGAGAAGAATACACCGCAATCCCCGTACAGCTACCCCTACACCACCTACCATTACGCAGGCAGCGGGCCTTCGCAGCAGGGAGGGACCTATCCCGGCGCGCAGCAGAACCCTTCCTACACAGGGCAGCAGGGGTCGGCGGCGTACCCGGGAAATACCGCTCCCGCACCGGGCGCAGCTCCCGCCTATACGTGGAACGGCTACGGGCAGGCCAGGTACAACCCTTACGTCCAGCCCGCGAAGCCCGCGAAAAAGAAGAAGGGCGTTCCCTTCGTCGTGAAGCTCCTCGCGGTCGTGCTCGTTTGCGCGCTGACCTCCGCGGCGACGCTCGCCGTCTTCGTCGGGCTCGTGCAAAACGGCACGGTCCGGATCGAATCCGCGTCGAACGGCGCGGCGGCGTTCACCATCGCGAAGGTGGTCAACAGCGAGCCGCAGGAGACCGGCACGGTCTCGGCGCTCTCCGAGCAGGACATCGCCGAAAAGCTGATCCCCTCGGTGGTGTGCATCCAGAACTTCCAGATCTCGCAGCGGTACGGCTTCCTCAATCCCTCCATGGCGGGAGACAGCATCTCCCCGGCGGGCGAGGGCTCCGGCATCATCTTCCGGGAGGACGGCTACATCGCGACGAACGCGCACGTTGTCGCGGACGCGACGGAGCTCAAAGTCATCCTCTCCGACGGCACGACGTATGAAGCGGATCTCGTCGCGAGCGACGAGCTGACCGACCTCGCGGTCGTCAAGATCGACGCGACGGGCCTTCCGGCGGCGGAATTCGGTTCCTCTTCGGACCTCCGCGTCGCGGACCGCGTGATGGCGATCGGCAACCCCGGCGGCCACACGCTCAGCTCCACGGTGACGTTCGGCTACGTCTCGGCGCTGAACCGCCCGGTGGAGATCGAGTCCGGCTACACGATGGAGTACATCCAGACGGACGCCGCGATCAACCCCGGCAATTCCGGCGGCGCGCTCGTGAACGAGTACGGGCAGGTCATCGGCATCAACTCCGCGAAGATCAGCGACGTGGATTATGAGGGCCTCGGCTTTGCGATCCCGACCGATTTCGCGCAGGGCATCCTCTCCGACCTGATGGAGTACGGCTACGTCAAGGACCGCGCGATGCTCGGCATCCGCGGGCAGTTCATCGACCGCATGACCGGAATGTTCTACGGCCTCCCGCAGGGCGAGTACGTCGGCGAGGTCACGACGAAGAAAGCGGAGTCGTCCGGTCTGCAGGTGGGCGACGTGATCACCGCGATCGACGGCACGGATCTGACGACCGAAGGCGCGCTGCGTTCCCTCCTCAACACCAAGAAGCCCGGCGACACCTCGGAGCTGACGGTCTACCGGCCGCAGACCGACGAGACGCTGACGCTCAAGCTCACGTATTCTGAATACGAGGGCGAATAACTTCCATTCGAGTACGAGTCTTTTTCATAAATCTCCTTTTTCAAGCGCTGAGGCCCGGAGGAAACTCCGGGCTTCAGTGCGTTTTTCTTTTGTTTTCTCTGTCCCGCGCGCCCCGCGCACCCGTCGCCCCCTTCTTCAACCGCTGAGGCCCGAAGAAACCTCCGGGCCTCCGTGCTTTTTTCATTTATCCTTCCGGCGTGCTCAAGATCTTCGCGAGCTCCGTCTCCGGTCCGAGGATGACCGCCTTCTCACTCCCGTCCCCCGCACCGCGCGCCCCGCCACCTCCCTTTTCAAGCGCTGAGGCCCGAAACACCTCCGGGCCTCCCTGCGTTTTTCTTTCTTTTACCCTTCCCGCGCGCCGCGCGCACCGCCGTCCCCTTTTTCAAGCGCTGAGGCCCGAAGAAACCTCCGGGCCTCATGCTTTTTTCATTTATCCTTCCGGCGTGCTCAGGATCTTCGCAAGCTCCGTCTCCGGCCCGAGGATGACCGTCTTCTCACTCCCGTCCCCCGCGCCCGCCTTCCCCTTCTTCAAACGCCGAGGCCCGAAGCACCTCCGGGCCTCCGTGCTTTTTTCATTATCCTTCCGGCGTGCTCAAGATCTTCGCGAGCTCCGTCTCCGGCCCGAGGATGATCGTCTTCTCGGTCCCGTCCA
>CANQIG010000241.1 GCA_947623765.1 uncultured Clostridia bacterium
CACCGGAAGCACACAGACGTCCCGGGCTTTCTTCGAGCGTATTCTTTGCCCAAATCAGAAGAAAGCAGGTTTATATCCATGCAGAAAACAACCAAAAAAAGATGGATCATGTTCGCGGCATTCTGTTTTGGCGCGCTGATCGCCATCGGGATCGTCCTCTGGCAGGCGAACGCGCCGAAGGGCACCGCCGGGGCGAAGCACTACACGTTCACCGTCGTCGACGCCGAGGGCGGCGAGACCGTCCACAAGCTCTCGACCGACGAGGAGTTCCTCGGCGCGGCGCTCCAGAACGAGGGCCTGATCGAGGGCGAGGAAAGCGAATACGGCCTCTTCGTGAAGACCGTCGGCGGCATCACCGCGAACGACGCGAACCAGGAATGGTGGGCGCTCTATGTGGGCGACGAGATGGCCGCGAACGGCGTGGACGCGACGCCCGTCGAGGACGGCGGGGAGTACAGCTTCCGCCTGACCGCGGGGTGGTAAGATGCGGCTGCGCGCTGTGGTGACGGCGGCGCTGCTCGGCGCGCTGCTCCTTGCGGTACAGGTCGCGCTGGCGCCCCTGCCGAACATTGAGCTCGTCTCCCCGCTCGTGATCCTGTCGACGCTGCTGCTCGGCAGGTACGTCGCCTATTCGCTCGCCGTGTTCGTCCTGCTCGAGGGCCTGATCTACGGCTTCGGGCTGTGGTGGTTCTCCTACCTCTACATCTGGGCGATCCTCGCGGTGCTCGCGTATCTCTTCCGCAGGATGGATTCGCGCCTCGGCTGGGCGCTGCTCGCGGGGTTCTTCGGGCTCTTTTTCGGGACGCTGACGGCGCTCCCGGTGATCTTTGTGAGCGGCCTCGCCGCGGGCGGCGCGTACATCGTCGCGGGGATTCCGTTCGATCTCCTCCACGCGGCCGGGAATTTCCTGCTCGGCCTGCTCGTGATCCTGCCGGTGAAGAACAGCGCGGCCCTGCGCCGCGCGGCATCGTTCCTCTCGACCGGCGCGCCGGTCTGACGGCCCGCAAAAAAAAACAAAACGAAATGCTTCCGACGGGCGGGGTCCTCCCCGCCCTTTTCTTTTGCTTCCGTTTGCCGCGAAAGGGAACCGAATATGCATTTTATAAACGGCAGCGAGAAGATCGCATACTTGCAAAATCGGGCGCGGGAACCGGCTTTCCCCGCGCCTCTTTTTTAAACTTTTTTTGAAGTTTCGGCGGATTCTCCAACGGGCCTTCCAAAGGTTTGGAGCAAAAACGGCAAAGCGCCGAAATCGTCCCGAAAAAACGCCGTAAAATAAAGAAATTCCCCCTTGACAAGGAGGAGAGTTTGGTGTATGATATGAAAATGTCTCATCATGGAGATTTATCGCTTCCGATAGCTGAAAACAGTATATCACATCTTTCGGCAAATTGCAAGCATGATCTGCACGGAAAGGCAAAAAGGGCAGTTTTTGGAGCAAATAATGCGAATGGAGTGGTTGAGTCAATGGTGAATGTTAAGCCCGTAAAGCTTGGCAAAAACACACGCATGAGCTTCGCACAGATCAACGAAGTCCTGGAGATGCCGAACCTCATCGAGATCCAGAAGAATTCCTACAACTGGTTCATCAACGAGGGCCTCAAAGAGGTCTTCGAGGATGTTTCCGGCATCACGGATTTCAACGGCAACCTCGTGCTCGACTTCGTGGACTACAAGCTCGACGACACACCGAACTATACCGTAGCCGAATGCAAGGAACGCGACGCGACCTACGCCGCGGCGCTTCGCGTGCGCGCGCGCCTTTTGAACAAGGAGACCGGAGAGATCAAGGAATCCGACGTGTTCATGGGCGACTTCCCGCTGATGACGCCGTCCGGCACCTTTGTCATCAACGGCGCGGAACGCGTCATTGTCTCCCAGCTCGTCCGCTCCCCGGGCGTCTACTACAAGATGGAATACGATCGCACCGGCGAGCGCCTCTTCTCCTCCACCGTCATCCCGAACCGCGGCGCGTGGCTGGAATACGAGAACGACGTCAACAAGGTGCTCTATGTCCGCATCGACAAGAACCGCAAGCTGCCCGTCACCGCGTTCATCCGGTCGCTGGGCCTCGGCACCGACCAGGAGATCCGGGACTACTTCGGCGAGAACGAATACCTCGACGCCACCTTTGAAAAGGACACCACCCATACCTACGAGGAGGGCCTCTTCGAGGTCTACCGGAAGCTCCGCCCGAGCGAACCGCCCACCGTCGAATCCGCCCTTTCCCACCTCAACGGCCTGTTCTTTGACCCGCGCCGGTACGATCTTTCCCGCGTGGGACGCTACAAATACAACAAAAAGCTCAACCTTGCCGGGCGCATCTCCGGCCACCGCCTCTCCCGCCCCGTCGCGAACCCCGTGACCGGCGAGCTGATGGCGGACGCCGGGCAGACCGTGAACCGCGCGCTCGCCGAGGCCATGGACGACGCTGGCGTCATGGAGGTCTATCTCGACATGGACGGCCACGAGGCCAAGGTCGTCTCGAACAACATGGTCGACATCTCGAAGTACGTCTCCTTCGACGCGGAGGCGGAGTGCGGCGTGAACGAGCGCGTGCGCTTCTCCGTGCTGCAGGAGATCCTCGAGGCCGCCGGCGACGACGAGGACGCGCTGAAAGCCGCCCTCACCGCGCGGAAGGAAGAGCTCATCCCGAACCATATCATCATCGACGACATCTTCGCGAGCATCAACTATATGATGTGCCTCGGCGCCGGCCTCGGCCAGACCGACGACATCGACCAGCTCGGCAACCGCCGCATCCGTTCCGTCGGCGAGCTGCTGCAGAACCAGTTCCGCATCGGCTTTTCCCGCCTCGAGCGCGTCATCCGCGAGCGCATGACGCT
>CANQIG010000242.1 GCA_947623765.1 uncultured Clostridia bacterium
ATATTTCGGAGATCTTCCCGAATTCCCATACTGTTTTCTGCTTCCTTTCCGGGTTTCCCCGCGGTATCCCTTCACCCGCAGGGCATACGCAAAGATTATAGCACGAAACGGGCCGAGGCGCAAGGGGAAATCTTGAAAGAGAAGAAACCCGTTTTTTCGGTTGACGGGGAGCGAAAAACGTGCTAAAATAAAGGACAATCCAGCGACAGGAAAGGAGTGTTGTTCTATGACAATGTATTTGGAGGCCATGAAACCCTAGTCCTGCCTTTCGCGGAGAGTCGAACCCTCGGGGACGCTTTCGGCGTCCCTTTTTCGTCCCCCGAAGGGCGGGCCGCGCCGGGAAACCGGCGGAAAGAAACGAGGGACTATGCAGAAAAACACGACCGTCGCCCGGGTATCCTCCGCGTACCGCGGGCGGTATGAGGTGCTCGCCGAAAACGGGCGCTGCTTCGCGCGGCTCAAGGCCGCCGCGTTTTACAACCGGGAGGACGCGCTCTTCCCCGCCGTCGGCGATCTCGTCCGGCTGCAGCCGAACGACGGCGGCGACAGCCTGATCCTCGAAACGCTGCCGCGCCGCGGCGCGTTCGTGCGCGCCGACCCATGGAACGTGCGGCCGCAGGTCGTCGCGGCGAACGTCGACCTTGTGCTCGTCACGCGGCCGCTCGACCGCGACTTTTTCCCCGCGATGCTCGACCGTTACCTCGTCCTCGCGAGGGAGAGCGGCGCGTCGGCGCTCGTCGTCTTCACAAAGCGCGACGCGCCGGGCGCGGAAACGGAGCTTTTGCGCGCCCGCGACGCGCTCCCGGAAAACGTCGAATCGCTCGCGGTGAGCACCGTCACAGGCGAAAACCTCCCCGCGCTGCGGGAACGCCTGCTGCCGGGACAGCTCGCGGCGCTGCTCGGCCCATCCGGGGCGGGAAAATCGAGCCTTTTGAACGCGCTCCTCGGCGAGGAAGCGATGGCGACCGGCGCGGTGCGCGCGCGGGACGGGCGCGGCAGGCACACGACGGTGCGGCGGCAGCTTTTCGTGCTGCCGAACGGCGCGTTCCTGATGGACACGCCCGGGATGCGCGAGCTCGGCATGACGGCGCTTTCGGGAAGTCTCGGGGAGATCTTCCCGGACATCGAGGCGCTCGCCGCGCAGTGCCGCTTCTCCGACTGCACCCACACCCGTGAGCCGGGCTGCACCGTGCGCGAGGCCGTCGAAAGCGGCGCGCTCGACCCGAAGCGCCTCAAATCGTACCGGACGCTTCGGCGGGAAGGGCGCGGGCGCTGAACAGAGCAATATGGAAAAGCGGTGCGGAGGGATTCGGTTTGCCCCAGGCGCAGGCGTGCGCATGGAATTCAGAGTCGCGAGGACCGCGAGACGCAAAAGCGGGCCGGCCGGGAAAGTTCCCAGTCGGCCCGCGCCGACGCGTGTTTACGCGAGGTCCATAGATTCAAGATAGATCTTGAGTGCTTCCGCAAAGAGGTTCCCGCCCTGTTCGGGGTAGACGTTGACCGACTGCGGGCCCTCCGGCTCGGCCATCTCGACGCCGCTTTCGACGGTCATCACCTGCATCCTGCCGCTGCCGATCTTCGCGCGCACGCCCTTTGCGGAGGCGTAGCGGTCCGGCTGCCCGCGCTGCGACGTCAGGAGGACGCCGCCGGAGAACGTCACCTCGGCGTTCGTCTCGAGCTCAATCTGTACCCCGCCGATGTTTTCGCTGTCGTCTTCATCGATCCCGAAGATCGCGGCGAGCGCCAGCGCCGTTTCTGTCAAAGCGTCCTCGGACAGGGGCAGCCCGGCGTTGTCCCGGCGCGCCGCTTCGACGAGCCGCGCGCGCACCGCTTCGCGGTCCGCCTCGGGGATCTCGTAACCCGGGAGCGCGTCTCCCGCGTCTTGGGTGTAATAGGTGAACGGCCGGATCGTGAGCGCCGCGCCGACCGCCGCCGCCAAACTCGGCGCTCTGCTATACGTCGGCGAGGCGGCGAGCGCCTCAGCGCGGGCAAAGAGCGCGTCGGTCCGCTCCCCGTCGTAGAGGTCGCGGTAGGAGAGCTCGAGGTTCCCCTCTGCGAGGAACAGCCGCTCCTCAATGCGGAAGATCTTGTACGGCCCCGAAGGCGTGCTCCCGCGCCAGATGCCGTCCGCCTTCGGCAGGAACGGGAAGTGCCGCGCGCGCTGCGTCTCGAGCAGCGTTCTCGCGAGGGCGAGGCCGTCGGCGATGTCCTCGCGGTCGACGCTGCCGGGCTCGACGATGTTCAGGATGTCGTCGCCGGTCTCGACGTTCAGAAAGCGCATCTTGAGATCGCGGCCCTCGTTCCAGATCAGATCGCTGTTCTCGCCGAGCAATCTCCCCACTTTCGCACTCCAGCCGGTCTCCTCGATGTTGCCGCTCACCCGGACGGCGAGGACCTGCTCCTCCGCCGGGAGGCGCGGCACGCCGATCCAGCCCATCGCGACGCAGAGGTTCAGCACCGCCGCCGCGCCGAGTCCCGCAAGGCTCCACCGCGCGGCCTTCCACATTCCCTTTGGCGAGTGCGTGTAGAGCAGGTGCAGCACGAGGCCGGAGGCGATCGCCGCGACAACGCCGCAGACGATGTACAGCACGTAGCTGCTGTGGAACATATAGAGCGAGAGGATGCTCATGATGAGCGCGGCGTCGAGCGCTGTCACCGCGCGGACGAGCTTTTGGAAGCCCGTCGCGAAGCCGCCCTCGCCGAGCTCGCTGCGCCTGCGGCAAAAACCCCAGAACCCCGCCGCGAACGGGAAGACGATCCAGAGCGCGAGCGGCAGGAGCGACCACGTTTCACGGTTCACGACGGTCTCCCATGGGAGGATGTACGGCGAAAAAACGTCGC
>CANQIG010000243.1 GCA_947623765.1 uncultured Clostridia bacterium
ACCTCGGGCAGCGCTTCCAGCACCTCCTCGCGCGTCATGTAGAATTCCGTGTGTTCGCTGCCGATATACTCCGCCGTCTGCTTCGCGTACTTGAGATCGATCGCGTCCTTTTCCATCCCGATCGCAAAGGTGCGGATCGGCTTTTGGAGGATCCGCTGCGACACCGCGCAGACCAGCGAGCTGTCGAGCCCGCCGGAAAGCAGGAACCCCACAGGCACATCCGCGTCGAGCCGCTTTTCGATTCCCTCGATCAACTTCTCCCGAATGTTCGTGCAGACCGTCTCGAGATCATCATGGCAAACGCCTTTGGGCGACGCGATGTCCTCATAACACGTAAAAACGCCGTCCTTCCAGTAATGCCCGGGCGGGAATGGATCGATCCGCTCGCACAGGCCGACCAGGTTCTTCGGCTCGCTCGCAAAGAGCATCTTTCCCGTTTCGCTCCTGCCGTAGTACAACGGCCGAATGCCGATGGGGTCCCGCGCCGCGACGAACGAACCCGTCTCCCCGTCAAAGAGGATCATGGCAAATTCCGCGTCCAGCATCCGGAACATCCCGACCCCGTACTCCTTCCAGAGCGGCAGCAGGAGCTCACAGTCCGAGTCACTTTGAAACACATACCCCTTTGCTTCGAGCTCACGCTTCGTCTTTCGGAACCCGTACAGCTCCCCGTTGCAGACGACGGCGGAACGCCCCGCGGCAAACGGCTGCATCCCCGTCTCGTCCGGGCCCATGATGGCCAGGCGGTGGAAAAACAGCCAGCCGCCCGACACTTCCAGCGTCCGGGACATATCCGGCCCGCGCGACTCCGTCGCGGCAAAGCCCTTCTGCAGCCTTTCGAGTTCCAGGTCCTTCCCGGTGTACCCCATGATCGAACACATTTTGCATCCCTCCAAGATCTCGGGACAGAAAAAACAGCGCCGTCCCAGAAACTTAGGACGAATCGCTGTTCGGATCCGCGGTGCCACCTAAATGATCTTTCGATCCCTCACGCTGCCTCCAACAAGGCAGGCACGGCTTAACGCGCCGTCAGACGTCTCCCCTACGCACAGGCGGCGGTACCGCCCGCTTTCAGGTCGCTGCTCGAAAGTGTTCTTCGCCGGATCGCGCCTGCGGGGCTCTCACCGTTCCCCCGCTCTCTGTCCATCGCTTCTTCCGGGTACTTTTCTTTCTCATCGCCGATTTTCTGTGATTGATTTTACCACCTGTCCTGCAAAATTTCAAGAGAAATTTCAAAAAAATTTCAATTTTTCTGAAAAAATGAAATTTGAGTCCTAAACCCCTGCATTTTTTTGGATTTCTCACTTTTTTCCTCAGGAAATCGGAAAAGGGGTTTTCATTCTTCGCTTTTTCCGGTATAATTAAGAAAAAACGAACCGGGAGGAACACCATGTTTTCTTATCTTTCGCTGAAAAGCGGGACGGATATCCGCGGCGTCGCGAGCGAGGGCGGCGGCGCGCCGATCAATCTCACGGACGAGGTGATCGAACGCATCACGGACGGCTTCCTCGTCTGGATGGAAGCGCACACTGCAAAGCCCGCAGCCTCGCTCACCGTTGCAGTCGGCCACGATTCCCGGATCTCCGCAGACCGCATCTCCGCCGCCGTCTGCCGTACGCTCGTTCGGCGCGGCGTCTCGGTCCGGGACACCGGACTCTCCTCCACACCGTCCATGTTCATGGCGACGCTGGAGCTCCCCGCGGACGCTTCCGTACAGATCACCGCGAGCCACCATCCGTTTTTCCGAAACGGCCTGAAATTCTTCACTCCAGCGGGCAGCTTGGATGCGCCGGACATCACAGAGATCCTCGAATACGCGGAGCAGGGCCGCGCGCCCGCCCGCGCTAAGGGCGGCGCCGTTCAAAAGACCGACTTCATGGCGCGCTATGCCGCCGACCTTCGGGAGATCATCAAAAAGTGCGTCGCAGCCCCGCACTACGACCGTCCGCTCCAAGGCTTTCACATCCTCGTCGACGCCGGAAACGGAGCAGGCGGGTTTTACGCCTCCGATGTCCTCGCGCCGCTCGGCGCGGACATTTCCGGCAGCCAGTTTCTCGAACCCGACGGCCGTTTCCCGAACCATATCCCGAACCCGGAAAACGGGGAAGCCATGGCGAGCGTTTCCGGCGCCGTCCTCGCAAGCGGCGCGGAGCTCGGCGTGATCTTCGACACGGACGTCGACCGCGCGGGCTGCGTCGACTCCACCGGCCGGGAGATCAACCGCAACCGCCTCGTCGCGATGGCGTCCGCCGTCGCGCTTGAAGACGCGCCGGGCGGCACGGTCGTGACGGATTCCATCACCTCGGACGGCCTGAAGACCTACATCGAGGAGACGCTCGGCGGGAAGCACCACCGGTTCAAGCGCGGATACAAAAACGTCATCAATGAGGCCATCCGCCTGAACGCTGAGGGCGTGGACTGCCCCCTCGCAATCGAGACCAGCGGCCACGCGGCGCTGCGGGAAAACCATTTCCTCGACGACGGCGCATACCTCGTGACAAAACTCATCATCAAAATGGCGCGCCTGAGGGCCGAGGGGAAAACGCTCGACAGCCTGATCGCGCCGCTCAAAGAACCGGTCGAAGAGAAGGAACTCCGCTTTGCGATCACCGCCGCGGACTTCCGCGCCAGCGGGACGGCGGTCATCGACGCGCTGGAACGCTATGCCCGTGAACACGGCTGGCAGATCGCCCCGGACAACCGCGAGGGCCTGCGCGTCTCCTTCCCCGCGGGCGACGGCGACGGCTGGTTCCTGCTCCGCCTGAGCGTCCACGACCCGATCCTGCCGCTCAACATGGAAAGCAACGCCGCAGGCGGCGTGCGCGTCATCGCGGAAAA
>CANQIG010000244.1 GCA_947623765.1 uncultured Clostridia bacterium
AAGAGGCAGGCCATCAAAACGATCGCGAGAACGATGTTCATGATGCCACCCGCCGCGACGATGAGGATCCGCTGCCACGCGGGCTGCCGCCCAAACGCGCGCGGATCGTCGCTCTCCTCGTCTTCGCCCTCCATCGCGCAGTACCCGCCGATGGGCAGGAGCCGCAGCGCGTACATCGTCTCCCCGCGCGTGAAGGAAAAGAGCTTCGTCCCCATGCCGAGGGAAAACTCGTTCACCCGCACACGGAACAGCTTCGCGGTGAAAAAATGCCCGAACTCATGGATAAAGATGATCAGCGCAAAAAGCAGGACCCCGATGACGGCGAGTCCTATCCCCTGCAAAACGCCGCTCATGCAATGCCTCCCCGCATCCCGAATTTCTCCTCGACGAACGCGCGCGCCGCGCGGTCCGCCTCCAGCACGTCCTCCACATCCCGGATCTCGCCGGGGCGCAGCGCCTCCAGCGCGGAGAGCACCGCGTCGCCGATCTCGAGATAGCGGATGCGCTCGTGAAGGAAGAGCGCCACGGCCGCCTCGTTCGCGCCGTTCGCCACGGCCGGGAACGCGCCGCCCATGCGGATCGCCCGCTTGCACGCGGCAAAGCACGGGAACGTCTCCTCGTCGGGTCTATAAAACGTCAATGTCGCTGCCTCGGCTAGGTCAAGCTCGCGCACGGGCGAGGGATAGCGCTTCGGGAACGTCAGCGCGTACTGGATCGGGATGCGCATATCCGGCACGCCGAGCTGCGCGATGACGGAATGGTCGCGGTATTCGATCAGCGAATGAACGATGCTCTCGCGGTGTACGACCACGTCGATGTCGTCCGGCTCCATGTCGAAGAGCCACTTCGCCTCGATGAATTCCAGTCCCTTGTTCATCAGCGTGGAGCTGTCGATCGTCACCTTCGCGCCCATGTTCCAGTTCGGGTGCTTGAGCGCGTCGGCCGGGCGGATGTTTTGGAGCTCCGCGCGCGTCTTTCCGAAAAACGGCCCGCCGGACGCCGTCAGGATGATCTTTTTGAGATCCTCCCGCCGGTGCATCCCCTGCAGGCACTGGAAGATGGCGGAGTGCTCGCTGTCCACCGGCAGGATCGAAACGCCATGTTCCTTCGCCGCCCGCATGACAAGCGAACCGCCCGCGACAAGCGTCTCCTTGTTCGCGAGCGCCACCGTTTTTTTCGCGCGGATCGCCGAGAGCGTCGGAACGAGCCCTACCACCCCGACGACGGAATTGAGCACAATGTCCGCGCCGTCGAGTTCCGCGAGCGCGCACAGGCCCTCCATCCCCGAATAGACCGTGACGGGCAGGTCCCGAACGGCCGCGCGGAGCTTTTCCGCGGCGTCTTCGTCGTAGACCGCCGCGTATTTCGGGTGGAACGCGCGGATCTGCTCCTCGAGGAGCCGAATGTTGGAATGCGCGGCGAGCGCCGCCACCTCGATGGCGTCGTCCCCCGCGCCGGAAAGGCACCGGACAACGTCCAGCGCCTGTGTGCCGATCGACCCGGTAGACCCGAGTATTGTGAGCTTTTTCATCTGCTAACCGTCCTTTACGGCACCATCGGCAGCACGAGCGTCACCAGATAGACGAACGGCGCGGTGAAGATCACGCTGTCAAACCGGTCCAGAATGCCGCCGTGCCCCGGGAGCACGTTGCCGAAATCCTTGATGTGACAGCTCCGCTTGATGAGCGAGAAGCTGAGGTCGCCCAGCACGGAAAGCAGCGCGCCGAACAGACCGATGAGGAGCAGCGACAGCGCGTTCACATGCCGCTCTCCCCCGTAAAACACGGCGGAAAAGAACCATCCCGCCAGCTGGATAATCACAATGTTCGTCACGATCCCGCCGACAAAGCCCTCGACGGTCTTCTTCGGGCTGATCTCCGGGCAGAGCTTGTGCTTTCCGAACGCCTTGCCGACAAAGAACGCCCCGGCGTCCGGGATCCACGCGGCGAAGACGCAGATCAGCGCGTAGAACATCCCGTGGTTCTCGCTCAGGCCCCGCACGAGCACGATCGTCTGCAGGGCGAGCGGGATCATCACCACCATGGAATAGACGACCGCGACCTCGCGGAACGTGACTTCCCGGTGGTATTGCAGCATGGAGCCGAACACGCAGGCGGTATACGCGCTGTAGATGATGAGGTTCGCGTGTTCCACCGTCAGGAACTGCACCGCGACCGCCGCGATCAGGCTCGGGAACAGGAGGAACCACCGGTTCGCGAGGCCCAGCGCCTTGATGATCTCATACACGGCGAGCGCGGACACGACCGCGATGGCAATATTCAGCGCGAGCGGAAACGAATCGTTGAAGAAGACGATGGCGATCAGGATCGCCACGAGCATCACGCCGGACGTGACGCGCTCTTTCATGCCCCCGCCCCCTTAGACGCCGCCGTACCGGCGGTTTCTGTGATTGAAGATCCGGATCGCCTCGTCGAGATCCGAGGTCTTGAAGTCCGGCCAGAGGATGTCGAAATAGACGAACTCCGTGTACGCGCTCTGCCAGAGCAGGAAATTGGAGATGCGCTCCTCGCCGCTCGGCCGGATCACGAGGTCGGGGTCCGGCTGCCCGGCGGTGTAGAGGTGCGCGGTGATCACGTCCTCCGTGACGTCCTCGGGGCGCATCTCCCCGTTTTGGATCTTCTTTCCGATCTCCCGCATGGCGTGCGTGAGCTCGGCGCGGCCGCCGTAGTTCATCGCGAGGTTCAGCACCATGCCGGTCTTCGGCGCGCTCGACTCCTCGACCTCGGCGATCAGCTCGCGGAGCTTCGGCGCGAACGCCGAGGTGTCCCCGATGAACCGCACGCGGATGTTCTCATCCAT
>CANQIG010000245.1 GCA_947623765.1 uncultured Clostridia bacterium
CTGAACGCGAACTACGGCGTTTGACCGAGGCGCGCAGCTGCCCTCCGCACACGAACCGGCCCGCGCGCATAGTATGTGCCAAGGTGAAACGAAAGGGGACAGGTCATGGAGACGGGAAACGGGCGGGCGCTGTCATCGCTTCGGCCGGGCGAGCGCGGGACGGTGGCGGCGCTTTGCACCGAGGGAGAGATGCGCCGCCGGCTGCAGGACATCGGCCTTGTCGCGGGGACGGCGGTGGAATGTGTCGGGAGGAGCCCGCTGGGCGACCCTGCCGCGTACTGCATCCGGGGCGCGGTGATCGCGCTGCGGCGGGAGGACGCGGCGGGCGTGCAGCTCGCGTGAAGGGACAAGCGTCGGGGAGGCGGAATGCCTCCCCTTTTTGCGGTCTTTCGGTGTCCTCTGTTTTTTTCACAAACAGTTGAAAACGGTTTCGTTTTGTGGTATGATTAAAAAACAGGCCGCCGGATCTTCCGTCGGCCCGAAATGCGGGACGATACCCGCGCGGTCAGTCGGGACATCCTGACCTGACGCCGATTTCCTCCGCCGACGGAGCCCGGCGGACGAACGTGGCGTCTAAGCCAAAACTAGCGCAGGGGGCGCACTGCGTCTGTCTGCGGAAAGGAAAACAGAAAATGAAGATCAAGAACAAGACCCGCTTTCTCGCGCTCAGCGCGGTGATCGCGGCGCTCTACGCGGCGCTGACGTACCTCGCCGCGTCCATGAATCTCGCGTATCTCGGGGTGCAGTTCCGCTTTTCCGAGGCGCTCACGGTCCTCCCGGCGTTCACGCCCGCGGCGATCCCCGGCCTCACGGTCGGGTGTTTTCTCGCGAATCTGACGAGCCCGCTCGGCGTGGTCGACTGGGTGTTCGGGCCCGTCGCGTCGCTGCTCGCGGCGGTTTGCACCTATATGCTCCGCAATATCCAATGGAAGGGCGTGCCGGTGCTCGCACCTCTCCCGCCGATCCTCTGGAACGCGGTTGTCGTCGGCTTTGAGGTCAGCTGCCTTTCCCCGGAGGGCGTGTTCGGGTTCGCGAACGCGTCGCTCTTGGGGTTCCTCGGCGGCGCGCTCTCCGTCGGCCTCGGGCAGCTCGCGGTCTGCGTGCTCCTGGGCTTTCCGCTGATGTTTGCCATCGAGCGGACCGGCCTGCGGAGGAATATCTTTTCGAGGGCCTGAAGGCCCGGATCTTTTTGCAAGGGAGGGAACGGCTGTGGAGAGCCGGTACCGGGCATTTTTGAAGAAGGCGACGCCGACGCGCCTGATCGTCGGGAGCTTCGCCGTGCTGGTGATCCTCGGCACGGTCCTGCTGATGCTCCCCGTTTCCTCGAACGATGGGCGCATGACGCCGCCGGTGGATGCGCTGTTCACCGCCACCTCGGCGACGTGCGTCACAGGCCTCGCCGTCTACGATACATACGGCCACTGGTCGTATTTCGGGCAGGCGGTGCTGCTCCTGCTGATCCAGTGCGGCGGCCTCGGCATCGCGACGTTCGCGACCGGCTTTTCGATCCTGCTGCGCAGGCGGATCGGCATCCGGGAGCTCGTCATCGCGCGGGAGAGCGCGGGCGGCAGCGACCTCGACATGACGACGCTGATGCGCGTCGTTCTCGGGTTCACGCTGGCGTTTGAGACGCTCGGCGCGCTGCTCCTGATGATCCGCTTTGTCCCGCTTTACGGCGGGCTCGGCGCGTGGGCCTCGGTGTTCGTATCGGTCTCCGCGTTCTGCAACGCGGGCTTTGACATTTTGAGCTTCATCCCGGGAAATGCGAGCCTTTCCGCGTTCAACGGGGACCCGCTCGTGACTTTGACGGTCGCCGGACTCATCATCACTGGCTCCACCGGCTTCGTCATTTACAACGACATCTACCTCTCGAAGGTGAAGACGCGTCTGCACCGGAACCGCCCGGAACGGCTCTCCTTCCACACGCAGGTCTGCCTTCGGACGACGGCGCTCCTGCTGGTGCTCGGGACGCTGCTCCTGCTGCTTTTCGAGTACGACGCGTCGCTTTCCGGCCTCTCCTTTTTGGAGAAGCTGAACGCGGCCTTCTTCCAGTCCGTGAACACGCGCACGGCGGGGTTCTGCTCGGTCGACCTGACGAAGGAGACGGACGCGGGGAAGCTCGTCACGATCCTTTTGATGTTCGTCGGCGGTTGTCCGGGCTCGACGGCGGGCGGCATCAAGGTGACGACGCTCGTCGTGCTCCTCGCGGCGGTGCGCTCCACGCTCCGGGACGACGCGGAGACGAGCCTCATGAAGCACCGCTTCGACAGTTCCATGGTGAACAAGGCGCTGACGGTCACGGCGCTCGGCGTCGCGATCTGCGCGGTCGACACCGGGATCATCTCCGCGATGCACGGCGGCATCAGCGGCATCGACGGCATCTTCGAGTCGGTCTCCGCGTTCGCGACCGTGGGACTGACCGCCGGGGTGACGACGAAGCTCAGCGTCTTCGCAAAGCTTGCCATCACCGCGACGATGTTCATCGGGCGTGTCGGGCCTGTGTCGCTCGGGCTCGCGTTCCTGATGCGCGGGAAAAAGAAGACCGGCACGGTCCAGCCGGAGGGCAGGATGCTGGTCGGATAAGATCAAAATGTGCGCCGCAGGGCGGGTCCGAGATCCGTCCCCGCGGCGTTTTTCGCGCGCGCGGAAAGTTCTCGGACGCGTGTAGGTTTGTCAATGATGTGTTACAAAAAGAGGGAAAGAAGCAAGGACCTGTTTGGGGGAAAGCCAGTTCAGGGGACGCATGGGGAAATTGTTGTAATATCTGTTCCAGCCAGCGAGTTGTTTCTGGAAATCTGCAAAGGAAAAGAAGGTGTGAG
>CANQIG010000246.1 GCA_947623765.1 uncultured Clostridia bacterium
GCTCCGCGCGGCGGACGTTTGCCTTCGGAGACGCGCCGATCACCGCGCCGATCTCGAGGCGCTTCGCGACGTATCCGGGGTCGTACAGCTCCGTCACCTGCCCGGTCGCGAGTCCGATCTGGTTGCCGTAGGAGGAGTAGCCCTGCGCCGCGCCAGTCGTGATCTTGCGGCTCGGGAGCTTCCCCGGGAGCGTATCGCGGAACGCGACGGTCGGGTCGCCGCTGCCGGTCACGCGCATCGCCTGATAGACGTACGCTCTGCCGGAAAGCGGGTCGCGGATTGCGCCGCCGAGGCACGTCGCAGCGCCGCCGAACGGCTCGATCTCCGTCGGATGGTTGTGCGTTTCATTCTTGAACTGGACGAGCCACGGCTCCTTTTTACCGTCGATCTCGACCTCCACCTCGATGGAGCAGGCGTTGATCTCGTCGCTCTCGTCGAGGTCGTTGAGCAGGCCGTGTTTTTTGAGGAGCTTCGCGCCGACCGTCGCCATATCCATCAGCGAGACGGGGCGGTCCTTGCCCTTGTAGAGCTCTTCGCGCGCGGCAAAGTAATCCGCGAGCGCCTTTTCGATGGCGGCCGTGAGCGCGCCCTTTTCGATCTCGATGTCGGTCAGCCGCGTGAGGAACGTGGTGTGGCGGCAGTGGTCGCTCCAGTAGGTGTCGATGACGCGCAATTCGGTGACCGTCGGGTCGCGGTGCTCCGTGTCGCGGAAATGGTCGCGCACGAACGCGAGATCTTCCAGCGTCATCGCGAAGCCCATCGAGGCATAATATGCCGAGAGCTCGTCTTCGCTCCAGCCGATCATGCCCTTGACGCGCGCGACGTCCGGCGGGACATCGGCCTGCATCTCGAGTGTTTCGGGTTTTTCCATAGACGCGATCCGAGATTCCACGGGGTTGACGACGTAATGCTCGATGCGTTCAAACTCCTCGTCGGTGATCTCACCCTGCAGCGCGATAGCCTTCGCGTAGGCCACCTGCGGGCGTTCGCCCTGCGTCAAAAGCTGGATGCACTGCGCGGCGGAGTCCGCCCGCTGGTCGTACTGCCCTGGCAGGAATTCCGTCGCAAAGACGCGCCAGCCCTCCCCGACGGCGTAGTCCTCCCCGTGCACGTCGTCCACATTCGGCTCGGAGAGCACCGTGCGCGCGGCCGCCTCGAACTGAGACGGCGTGAGGCCGGAGACGTCGTACCGGTTCAGGATGCGCAGCGCCGTGACGCCCCGGATGCCGAGGCTCCCGCGCAGATCGGCGAGGAGATGCCGCGCCTCGACGTCGAATCCCTTTTTCTTTTCCACAAAAACCCGTGTGACCATGAATTTTATCCTCCGTTCTTCCCGCGCCCGCGGGACGAAACCGATTTCCCTTCCCGGGACGCGTCCCCGCTGCGGCGGCCGCGTCCCTTGCCATTGTACCACAAAGCACGTAAAAACGCAAATAGAAAAGCGCCGCGCTTTTTCGCCGGAAATGGGCAGAAAGCCAAAAAGGAAACGCCCGGCGCGGAGACCGCGCCGGGCAAAGCTCAATCTACTTTTTTCGCAAATTGCGGAACGCTTCCGCGTCCAGCGCGGCCTTGTGCTTGATTCCCTTCCACTCGATGTTTGCAAAGAGCGCGGACAACCTCGCGACCGCATATAAGACCGATAGTACCCCAAAACGAAAATGCCCGGCGCGGAGACCGCGCCGGGCAAGGACCGACCTATTTTTTCCGTAAATTGCGGAACACCTCCGCGTCCAGCGCGACCTTGTGCTTGATGGGCTTCCACTCGATGTTGGCAAAGAGCGCGGAGAGCATCGCGACCGCGTATGTATAGACGAAGAACGGGAAGATCAGCACGCCGAACAGCTTCTGCCTGCCCGTCGCGGGGATGCGCTTCCGCTCCGTGATCGCGGTGACGCCGCTGATGAACCAGAGCGTCATCGTCGAGCTCACAAGGCCCGTCACCATGGAGAGCAGACAGATGGGCATATCCGGCGTCTGCGTCGCGATGCCCGCGACCGCCATGATGAGGTTGAAGATTATACTCGCAGCGGTGAGGAACAGACACGGGAGATTGTTCATGAACATATCGAAGCAGGCAAAACTGCCGTCGACGATCATCTTCCGGAACATCTTCCCGCCGTACCTGCCAAATACCTGTAAATACCCTTTGATCCACCTTGCGCGCTGCCAAAGTGAGGGCAAAAGCTGGGTGGGCTGTTCGTCGTAAAGCACGGCCGCGTCGCAGTAGAGGATCGGCACGTCGCGCAGGATGCAGTCCACGGTGAACTCAAAATCCTCCGTCAGCAGGACGTAATTCCAGCCGCCCTTCTCCCGGATCAGGTCGTTGGAAAAGAGAAACCCCGTCCCCGAGACGCACGCGCTCGTCCCGAGCAGCGTGCGGGGCCGGTTCAGCTGCGATGTCTCCCTAAGGAAAAACAGCGACTGCGCCGCGGAGATCCAGTTGTCCCCAAAATTCTTCGTGTTGCGGTAGCCGGTGACGACCTTCGCGCCGCTGTCGAACGCCTTGTTCATCTCGTCGACGAAGTGCGCGTCCAGCACGTTGTCCGCGTCGAACACGAAGAACCCCTCGTAGGCGTCCTCGCCGTACCGCTCGTAGATCTCCCGGAGCAGGTAACGCATGGCGTAGCCTTTGCCCACGTTGAAGCGGTCGTGCCGCTCAAACACGACGGCGCCGCCCGCCCGCGCGACCTCGGCGGTGCGGTCGGTGCAGTTGTCCGCGACGACGAACGTGTCCAGCAGTTCGGCGGGGTACTCCTGCGCGCGGATGCTCTCCAAAAGCTGTCCGATCACGGCCTCCTCGTTGCGCGCGCAGATCAGC
>CANQIG010000247.1 GCA_947623765.1 uncultured Clostridia bacterium
TGCGAGAGCGCGGTGCTCGTTGTGGACGCGTCGCAGGGCATCGAGGCCCAGACGCTCGCGAACACGTATCTCGCGGTGGACGCCGGACTGGAGCTCGTTCCGGTGCTCAACAAGATCGACCTGATCTCCGCCGACCCGGACCGCGTCGCCGCCGAGATCGAGGAGGTCATCGGCATCCCCGCCGAGGACGCGCCGCGCATCAGCGCGAAGAACGGGATCAACATCCGCGAAGTGATGGAGCGGATCGTCTCGGACGTCCCCGCGCCGAAGGGCGACCGGGACGCGCCGCTGCGCGCGCTGATCTTCGACTCCTACTACGACGCGTACCGCGGCGTGATCGCCTATGTCCGCATCGTGGAGGGGAGCGTCTCCGTCGGCGACACGATCCGCATGATGGCCGTCGGCAGCGAGTTCTCCGTCGTGGAGTGCGGGTATCTCCGCGCGACGAGCCTCGAACCGGCCGAGCGGCTCTCGGCGGGCGAAGTCGGCTATATCACGGCGAGCATCAAGAACGTGCGGGAGGCGCGCGTCGGCGACACGGTCACGCTTGCGGAGCGTCCCGCCGCCGAGCCGCTGCCCGGCTACCGCGCCGTGCAGCCGATGGTCTTCTGCGGGATCTACCCTGCGGACGGCGCGCATTATACCGATCTAAGGGACGCGCTCGAAAAGCTCCAGCTGAACGACGCGTCGCTGAGCTTCGAGCCGGAGACTTCGGTCGCGCTGGGCTTCGGGTTCCGCTGCGGCTTCCTCGGTCTGCTCCACATGGAGATCATCCAGGAGCGGCTGGAGCGCGAGTACAACCTCGACCTCATCACGACCGCGCCGAGCGTCGTCTATCACATCACGAAGACCGATGGCACGGAGCTCTCGATCGACAATCCGACGAACTATCCCGACCCCTCGCTGATCGCCTACGCGGAGGAGCCGATGGCGAACGCGCACATTTACTCGCCGAACGAGTTTGTCGGGAGCATCATGGACTTGTGTCAGGAGCGGCGCGGCGTGTTCAAGGATATGCAGTACGTCACGACGGACCGTGTCGACATCCACTACGTGCTGCCCTTGAACGAGATCATCTACGACTTTTTCGACGCGCTGAAATCCCGCACGCGCGGCTACGCGTCGTTCGACTACGAGCTTTGCGGGTATGAGAGATCCAGCCTCGTGAAGCTCGATATCCTTCTGAACGGCGACACGGTGGACGCGCTCTCGTTCATCATCCATTCGGAGAAGGCGTACCCCCGCGCGCGCAAGATGGTCGAGAAGCTCAAGGAGAAGATCCCGCGCCAGCTCTTCGAGGTGCCGGTGCAGGCGGCGATCGGCGGGAAGGTCATCGCGCGCGAGACCGTGAAGGCGCTGCGCAAGGACGTGCTCGCGAAGTGCTACGGCGGCGACATCACCCGCAAGAAGAAGCTCCTCGAAAAGCAGAAGGAGGGCAAGAAGCGGATGCGCCAGCTCGGCACCGTGGAGGTCCCGCAGGAGGCGTTCATGGCCGTTTTGAAGCTCGATGAATGAGAGATGGAGACGAAGATGGAGATCGGGGAGATCAAAGTCCTGCTGCCCGCGCTCGGCGACGAGGGCAACCGGGCGTTCACCGAAAAGTTGGTCCCGGGTTCCAAGCTGCCGTATTACGGCGTGCGGCTGCCGAAGCTGCGGAAGCTCGCGGCCGAAGTCGCGCGGGAGGACGGCGAAGCGTTCCTCGAATCGTGCGACTTCTCGAGCATCGACCTCATCACGCTCTACGCGTTCGTGCTCGGGCGGCGGAAGGGGGAGATCGGCGGCGCGCTGCGGCACTTTGACCGCGCTGTGCAGCATCTCGACAACTGGATGAACTGCGACGCGCTGTGCCAGTCCTTTAAGCAGGCGCGAACGTATCCGGAGGAGGTCTGGGCGCTGCTCGAACGGTACTGCGCGTCGGACCGGCCGTTCACGCTGCGGGCGGCTGCCGTGACGATGCTCTCGCATTTTCTGACAGACGCATACGTCGATCGGGTCCTCGCGGCGGTCGACGCGATCCGCTGCGACGACTACTATTACCGGATGGGCGCGGCGTGGTGCGTCGCCGAAGCGATGGCGAAGTACCGGGATAAAACGTTCGCGTATCTCGAGACTTCGTCGCTCGACGGCTGGACATACCGCAAGGCCATCCGAAAAATGATCGAATCCTACCGCGTCTCGGACGCGGACAAGGCGGCGCTGCGGGAAATGTCCCGCGCGCGGCGCGATGGGAACGAATAAAGCTAATAATCGCTCAAAAAAAGTCCGGTCTCCCGCGGGAGGCCGGACTTCGGCTTTCTGAATGTGTTTTCTCAATCTCAGACGAACTGCTGCGGATCGACGCGGGTGCCGTTCTGGTAGACCTCAAAGTGGCAGTGGTCGCCGGTGGAGTACCCCGTGCTGCCGACGTAGCCGATGATCTGGCCCTGTTCCACCCACTGGCCTTCCACGACCGCGACCGCGCTCATGTGCGCATACAGCGTGGAGTATGTACCATCGTGGTAGATCGAAACGTAGAACCCCCACGAGTCGCCCCAGTCGTCCGTGTTGTTCGCGATCATCACCGTGCCGGAGCGCGACGCGACGATCGGCGTGCCGTACGGGGCGGGGATGTCCAGCCCGTAGTGGCCGTTCCCAAAGGTGTCGGAGATGCCCATCTGGCCCGGCACCGGCCAGAGGAAGCTCTGTCCGGCTTCCGGGAAGGGCCCCGGCTCGGGCTCGGGCAGGGGTTCGGGTTCAAACGTGGGCTCCGGGAACGGCTCCGGGAGACGGAACGGCAGAGAAGAAGCGTTGCGTTTTTTGCCGCCATAGTGCTCCCGTT
>CANQIG010000248.1 GCA_947623765.1 uncultured Clostridia bacterium
ATCAAGCTGACGGACTACAAGGTCCGCGTGCTCGACGGCGGCAGCGCCACGGCGTCGCGCGTGCGCGTGCTCATCACGTCGACCGACGGCGAGGACGCGTTCACGACGGTCGGCGTTTCCGACGACGTCGTGGACGCGAGCTTCATCGCGCTGCAGGACTCCGTGGAATACCTGCTCCTGAAAACGGGAGACGAAAGAACAAATTTGGAGGGAGAAACCGAGGATGCTGCTGAATAAGATCCTTTTGGCCATCGGCCGCAGTGAAAGCGAGGTCCCGGCCATTGAGATCAGCGATATCGTCTACGATTCGAGAAAGGCCGTGCCGGGGTGTCTTTTCGTGTGCCTGCGCGGCGCGGTCTCGGACGGCCACCGGTACGCGAAGATGGCGGAGGAACGCGGCGCGGCGGCGATCGTCGCCGAGGAAAGGGTGGACGTCTCCGTCCCGGTGTTCCTCACAAAGGACAGCCGCGCGGCGCTGGCGCTCCTCTCCCGGGAGTTCTTCGGGCATCCGGAAAAGCAGCTCACGATGATCGGCGTGACGGGCACGAAGGGGAAGACGACGACCGCGTTCATGACGCGGGCGATCCTCGAGGCCGCCGGGCAGAAGACCGGGATCATCGGGACCATCGGCGCGCTGATCGGCGACGAGCGGATCCCCACGGAGAACACCACGCCGGAAAGCTGCGAGGTGCAGCGCCTGCTCCGGAAAATGGTGGACGCGGGCTGCAAAAACTGCGTGATGGAGGTCTCCTCCATCGGGCTCAAGGAGCACCGCGTCGACGGCATCACGTTCGACTACGGGCTGTTCACGAATTTTTCCGAGGACCACATCGGCGGCGCGGAGCACAAAGACATGGCGGAGTACATGGCCTGCAAGGCGATGCTGTTCCGGCGCTGCCGCGTGGGGATCGTCAACATCGACGACGCGAACTGGCGCGGCGTGACGGCGGGCGCGACGTGTTCCCTTGTGACCTACGGGTATGACGGGAGCGCCGATTACGTCGCGCACAGCGACGGCCTGCTCGCCGACGCGGGATTCCTCGGCGTGCGCTTTTCGGTCTCTGGGCGGCGGAGCATGGAGGCGGACGTCGCGATCCCGGGAAAGTTCAACGTCTACAACGCGCTCTGCGCGCTGGCGGTCACGTCCGAAATGGGCGTTTCCGAGGAGGCGGTCCGGGAAGGTCTGCGCACTGTGAAGGTGAAGGGCCGCGTCGAGCCGGTGGAGGTCCCGGGCGGGTTCACGCTGCTCATCGACTACGCGCACAACGCGGTCAGCATGGAGAGCATTTTGACGACGCTGCGGGCGTACCATCCCAAAAGGCTCATCTGTATGTTCGGCGCGGGCGGCAACCGGCCGAAGGTGCGCCGGTTCGAGATGGGCGAGGTCAGCGGGCGGCTGGCCGATCTCTCCGTCATCACGGCGGACAATTCCCGCTTCGAGGACGTACACGACATCCTCGCGGACATCAAGGTCGGGCTCGCAAAGACGAAGGGGAAATTCATCGAGATCCCCGACCGGCGCGAGGCGATCCGCTGGTGCCTCACGCACGCGCAGCCTGGGGACATCGTGGTCCTCGCCGGAAAGGGCCACGAGGACTATCAGGAGATCGAGGGCAGAAAGTATCCCTTTGACGAACGCGTCGTCATCCGGGAGATCCTGGATACCCTTTGACCGAATAAAAAAGAGAAAATAGGAAAGGAATGGGAACAGTATGGAAAAAACCGTAACCGTGGAGAAAATGGCGGAGTTTGAGAAGGCCTTCGCCGCGGACCGCGCCAATCGCGTCGCGATGAACGCCGTGACGAAGAGCGGGATCTCCGCCGCGGTCCTCCCGCCGGAAAACGCCGGGAAGATGCGCCACACCTTCAACGTGTTCATCAAGCAGGGGGAGGTCACGAACCAGAAGGGCAGCGGCCGCTGCTGGATGTTCGCCGCGCTCAACACGCTGCGCTTCCAGATCATGAAGAAGCTGAACCTCAAGACCTTTGAGCTCTCGCAGAGCTACCTCTTCTTCTATGACAAGCTCGAAAAGGCCAATTACTTCCTCGAGAGCATCCTCAAGACGCTCGACGAGCCGACGAACGGCCGCCTGATCTCCTACCTCCTCATGATGCCGCTGAACGACGGCGGGCAGTGGGATATGTTCGTCAGCCTCGTGCAGAAATACGGCGTCGTCCCGAAGGACGTCATGCCGGAGACGTTCTGCTCCTCGTCCTCGCGCGAGATGGTGAGCTACCTCACCGAAAAGCTCCGCGAGTTTGCCTGCGTGCTGCGCACCGCCCACAAGGCGGGCAAGGGCGGGGAGGAGCTCCGCGCGATGAAGGACGGCATGATGCAGACGATCTACAATATGCTCTGCATCTGCCTCGGCGTGCCGCCGAAGACCTTCACGTTTGAGGCCCGCGACGACGACGGGAACTTCACCCGCGCCGAGAACATCACCCCGCAGCAGTTCTTCGCGGAGTATGTGGGGATGGACCTCGACCAGTACGTCAGCCTCATCAACGCGCCGACCGACGACAAGCCCTACGGAAAGACGTACACCGTGCAGTATCTCGGGAACGTGCTGGAAGGGCGGCAGGTGAAATACCTGAACCTGCCCATCGACGACCTCAAGAAGGCGGCGATCGCGCAGATGCAGGACGGCGAGCCCGTGTGGTTCGGCTGCGACGTGGGCAAGCGGAGCTCCCGCGAGGGCGGCGTGCTCGATCTCGGCGCGGTGGACCTCGAATCGCTCTTCAACACGAAGTTCGGCATGACGAAGGCCGAGCGCCTCGATTACGGCCAGAGCCAGATGACCCACGCGATGGTGTT
>CANQIG010000249.1 GCA_947623765.1 uncultured Clostridia bacterium
CGCGCAGCTCGGCGTGCCGGATATGCGCATCCCGATCCAGTACGCGCTGACCTACCCGAAGCGGTATCCGTCGCCGGTGCGCGAGCTGGACCTCGCCGACGCCGCGACGCTGACGTTCTATAAGCCCGACGAGGAGACCTTCCCGTGCTTCGCCGCGTGCAAGCGGGCAATCCGCATGGGCGGCGCGTTCCCTGCCGTGGCGAACGGCGCGAACGAGGCCGCCGTGGCGCTGTTCCTCCGCGAGCGCATCCGGTATCTCGAGATCGGCGACGCCGTGCTCTCCGCGCTGGAGACGCTGCGCTTCGGCGAGATCCGCGACGTGGACGACGTGCTGGAGGCCGACCGCGCGGCGCGGGCTTTTGTTGCGGAGAAATTCGGAGGCGCCGCATGAACGGTGTTCTGCAGGGGATCGGGCTCGCGGTCATCGGGGTCCTGCTTTTTGCCCTCATCATTTTTATCCATGAATTCGGGCATTTCTTCACGGCGAAGCTGTTCCATGTGCGGGTGAACGAGTTTTCCCTCGGCATGGGCCCGAAGCTCTTTTCGTTCACGCGCGGCGAGACGGTCTACGCGCTGCGCCTTTTGCCCATCGGCGGGTACTGCGCGATGGAGGGCGAGGACGAGGAGAGCGACGATCCGCACGCGTTCGGGCGGCAGCCCGCGTGGCAGCGGATCATTGTCGTCGCGGCGGGCGGCATCATGAACATCCTGCTCGCGATCGTTCTGATGGCCTGCCTTTTGATGGGCGACGACCTGCTCGGGACGCCGCAGATCGCGAAGTTCGCGGAGGGCGGCTCCGCCTTTGAGACTGCGGGTATCCTTCCCGGCGACGTCATCACCTCCGTCAACGGCTACGCGATCTACACCGATCAGGACCTGAATTTCGCGCTCGCGGTGGCCGCGCTGGACGCCGAGGGCGAGACGATCCCGATGGACGTCACGGTGAAGCGCGGCGACGAGAAGCTGGAGTTTCCCGCCGTCCCCGTGCGCCTGATGCAGGACGCGGACGGGACCGGCCATGTCGTGCTCGACATCTATGTTCTAGGTGTGAAAAAGACCGCATTTAACCTCATTCCAAAGGCATTTGCCGACACTGTGTCGAACGTGCGGATGATCTACGCGACGCTCTACGGGATGGTCACCGGGCGGTTCGGCTTCGGGGATCTCGCCGGGCCGGTCGGCACGGCGCAGGCCGTGACACAGGTCGCCGCCGCGGGACTCGAGAGCGGATTTGGGGATGCGGTGAAGAACATCGTCTATATCATGCAGATCATCGCCGTGAACCTCGGCATCGTGAATCTGCTCCCGCTCCCGGCGCTCGACGGCGGGCGCATCCTGTTCCTCCTCATCGAGCTGATCTTCCGGCGCCGCGTGCCGCCGAAGTACGAGGGATGGGTCCACGCGGGCGGCCTCGTGCTGCTGCTGCTCCTCATGGCCGCAGTGACCGTACAGGACATCGCCCGGATCGTGACCGGGCATCCGCTCGCATAAAAACGCAACTTTTGAGAAACAGAGGGATCGCATGACCAGAAGAACATCCAAGGCCGTCTGGGCCGGAAACGTGCAGATCGGCGGCGGCGCGCCCATCACGGTGCAGTCGATGCTGAACGTGCCCTCCACCGACATCGAGGGCAGCGTCGCGCAGGCGAGGCGTCTGGAGGCGGCGGGCTGCGAGATCATCCGCGCCGCTGTGCCGGATATGGACGCCGTGCGGCTGATCCCGGTGTTGAAAGAGGCCGTGTCCGTGCCGATCGTCGCGGACATCCATTTTGACTATAAGCTCGCGCTGGAGGCCGCAGCCGCCGGCGTCGACAAGATCCGCATCAATCCGGGCAATATCGGCGGGGAGGACCGCGTGCAGGCGGTCGCCAAGGTCTGCCGGGAAAAGAAGATCCCGATCCGCATCGGCGTGAACTCCGGTTCCGTCGAAAAGGGCATCCTCGCGAAGTATGGCGGCCCGACCGCCGAGGCGCTCTGCGAGAGCGCGCTCTACCACGCGTCGCTGCTCGAAAAGTTCGATTTTACGGACATCGTGCTGTCGCTCAAATCCTCGAGCGTGCCGATCAACATCGCGGCTTACGAGCGCGTGGCGGAGCGCTGCGATTATCCGCTGCATCTCGGCGTCACGGAGACCGGCACGAAGCGCATGGGCATCGTGAAATCCGCCGTCGGCATCGGGAGCCTGCTCGCAAAGGGCATCGGCGACACGATCCGCGTCTCGCTGACCGACGACCCCGCCGAAGAGGTGCAGGCGGGGACGGACATCCTCAAGGCGCTCGAGCTGCGCGGCGGCGTGCGGTTCGTCTCCTGCCCGACGTGCGGCAGGACGCGCATCGATCTGATCGGCCTTGCGAACCGGGTGGAAGCGGCGCTGAAAGATGTGAAAAAGGACATCACCGTCGCGGTGATGGGCTGCATCGTGAACGGTCCCGGCGAGGCGCGCGAGGCGGATCTCGGCGTCGCGGGCGGGAAAGGCGAGGCGCTGCTGTTCCGCAAGGGGGAGATCCTGCGGAAGGTGCCGGAGGAGCAGATCCTTCCGGCGCTGCTGGAAGAGGTCGAAAAGCTCTGACGCTCGGAATGGGGGAAAGACGTTGAAAACGATCGGGGATCTGCTCGGCGGGGTCGAAGCGCCCGGGTGCGGGGACGCCCTGCTCGGGCAGATCGCAAAACTGGAGATCGAACGCGCGAAAGGGGCCGTGTGCATCCACACGGTCTTTCCGCGTTTTGTCGAATACGCGGCGGTGAAGGCGGTCTCGGCGGCGCTCTCCGAAAAGGTGCTG
>CANQIG010000250.1 GCA_947623765.1 uncultured Clostridia bacterium
CCGGCCTCACCGTGATCGTCTGCGTCGGCGAATACCTCGAGCAGCGCGAGCAGGGCATCACCGGCGAGCTCGTCGCGCTGCAGACGAAGATCGCGCTCGGCGGCGTGACGAAGGAGGAGCTCTCCCGCATCATCATCGCCTATGAGCCGGTCTGGGCCATCGGCACCGGCAAGACCGCGACGGCGGCGCAGGCGAACGAGGTCTGCGCGATCATCCGCGGCGTCATCACCGACCTCTACGGCGCGGACGCGGCCGAGGCCATCACGATCCAGTACGGCGGCTCGATGAACGCCGGGAACGCGGCGGAGCTCGTCGCGCAGCCCGACGTGGACGGCGGCCTCATCGGCGGCGCGTCCCTGAAGCCCGCGGACTTCGCGGCGATCGTCGACGCGGCCACCAAGGGCTGAGGAACGCCCGTTTAACGCCCCAGAAAGGAATTGATTTTCTATGCAGAAACCGGTCGTACTTTGCATCATGGACGGCTTTGGCATCGCGCCCCCTTCGGGCAATGCCATCGCCGCGGCAAATACCCCGAATCTCGATAAACTGTTCGCCGAGAACCCGCTCACGCAGATCGGTGCGTCCGGCATGGACGTCGGTCTGCCGGACGGCCAGATGGGCAACAGCGAGGTCGGCCACACCAACATCGGCGCGGGCCGCATCGTCTATCAGGAGCTCACCCGCATCACGAAGGCTGTGCAGGACAGCGACTTCATGAAGAACGAGGCGCTCGTCCACGCGATGGAGAACGCGAAGAAGAACGGCACCGCGCTCCACCTGATCGGCCTCGTCTCCGACGGCGGCGTACACAGCCACAACACCCACCTCTACGGCCTCGTGCAGATGGCGAAGGAATACGGCCTCACGGACGTGAACGTCCACGCGCTGCTCGACGGCCGCGACGTGCCGCCGAGCTCCGGCAAGGACTACGTCGCCGAGCTCGCCGCGAAGATGGCGGAGATCGGCACGGGCCGCGTCGCGACGGTCATGGGCCGCTACTACGCGATGGACCGCGACAACCGCTGGGAGCGCGTGGAGAAGGCGTACAACGCGATGGTCCTGCGCGAGGGCGAGCAGTTCGACTGCCCGGTCTGCGCGGTGCAGGCCTCCTACGACGCCGGCGTGACGGATGAATTCGTCGTGCCGTGCACCGTCGAGGGCGGCAGCCCCATCGCGTCCGGCGACTCCGTGATCTTCTTCAACTTCCGCCCGGACCGCGCCCGCGAGATCACCCGCACATTCGTCGATCCCGACTTCAAGGGCTTCGAGCGCAAAAACGGGTTCTTCCCGCTCACCTACATCTGCATGACGCAGTACGACGCGACGATGCCGAACGTCGAGATCGCATTCAAGCCGCAGAGCCTCAAGGACACGATGGGCGAATACATCTCGTCCCTCGGCATGAAGCAGCTGCGCATCGCCGAGACCGAGAAGTACGCCCATGTGACGTTCTTCTTCAACGGCGGCGTCGAAAAGCAGTACGAGGGCGAGGATCGCATCCTCGTCAACTCTCCGAAGGTCGCGACCTACGACCTCCAGCCGGAGATGAGCGCGTATGAGGTGACGGACAAGATGGTCGCCGCCGTGAAGTCCGGCGTGTACGACATGATCATCCTGAATTTCGCGAACTGCGACATGGTCGGCCACACCGGCGTGTTCGAGGCCGCGGTCAAGGCCGTCGAGGCCGTCGACACGTGCGTCGGGCGCGTGGCGGACGCCGTGAAAGAGATGAACGGCGTGATGCTCATCACCGCCGACCACGGCAACGCCGACCGCATGGTCGACACCGACGGCGAGCCGTTCACCGCGCACACCACGAACCCCGTGCCGCTGTGCATCGTGAACTACCCCTGCACGCTCCGCGAGGGCGGCGTCCTTGCCGACCTCGCCCCGACGATGTTGAAGATCATGGGTCTCCCGCAGCCCGCGGAAATGACCGGCAAGAGCATCATCGTCTGATCTTTCCCAAAAACGAGGGGGAGCCGGGTTGATCCCGGCTCCCTTTTTTGTGTCCGCACAGAGAGAAGACCGCCCCTCCCGGGAATCCCGGGAGGGCGGTCTGTTCAGCTCTTTATTTCGGTGGGAGCGTGCCTTCCAGCTGACGCTTCTCCTCGATCTTCTCCTCGAGCTCGTCTTCCAGATCATTCTGACGTTTCTTCTGGCGGACGATGTGCACGATCAGCACCACCGCCATCAGGATCAGTACGACCAAGGCCAGAAGATCCCAAAGGCAGAAACCGAATGTCGTGTGGAAATAGGTGTGCATACGTTTCTCCTTTCCGAACTGGGTCTACCGATCACATTCCCTCGGGGAACTCGATCTCCTCACGGGTATCGAATTCCATCCTCTGGCGGCGCTTGCGGTCGTGCGTGTAGTACACGGATCCGATGAACGCGACCAGCATGATGATGAGGTGCAGGATGCAGCAGTTCGTCTCTTCCGGCTGCTCCGCCAGCGGCGTCTCGTTCTCGTCTATGGTAGACGGCTCGGGCGCAAGCGGCGTGCCCTCTTCTTCGATTGTCGTGGGCTCATCGGGCTCCGGCGCAAGCGGAGTGGGCTCTTCCTCGATGGGCGTGGGCTCCTCCGGGGCCGGTTCGTCCGGGGTGGGCGCCAGCGGCGTCGGGTCATCCGGGACTACGACCGGTGCGACCGGGGCGACCGGTGCGTCAGGCGCATCCGGCGTGTCCGGGGTCACAGGCGTATCCGGGATCGTCGGGGTGTCCGGCGTCACCGGGGTGTCCGGAGTGTCCGGGGTATCCGGG
>CANQIG010000251.1 GCA_947623765.1 uncultured Clostridia bacterium
GCCGTGGCAGATGGCGTCGGCGCCCTCCTTCTTCGCGATCTCGACGATGCGCTTCGCGATGATCGGCCGCGCGAACGACGTGCCGAGCAGATATTTGTTTTCGTACACCGCGCCCGCCGCGACCGTCGGGAACACGTAATCCTGCACGAATTCTTCCTTCAAGTCCTCGATGTAGAGCTTCGACGCGCCGGTTTTGAGCGCCTTCTCCTCCAGCCCGTCGAGCTCCGTCCCCTGCCCGACGTCGCCGGAGACCGCGATGACCTCGCAGCCGTTGTAGTTTTCCTTCAGCCACGGGATGATGATCGACGTGTCCAGACCGCCCGAGTACGCCAGAACGACCTTTTTGATTTCCTTTGCCATAATGTATAATCCTTTCTCCCGCCGTGAAAAGACGGGTCTATGGTCCTGCCGATTTTGATATAAACAGTAACTTTTCAATCTTGCTGCGCAAGATTTGTTTCATTTATTATCATTCAATTTCTAAAGATTGAAAACGGAAGTTCCACCGCTGCGATCCACCTGATTGAATCATGGGGGTTATTCTATTTTCATCCGCATAGCATTCTACGCACATTTCGTTTTCCTGCTTCCAAACCCGATTCATTGTTTCGCAAGCCATTCTTCCTTCGTTATGGCACTTACATGACCTGTACGTTTCTCGTGCATCAGCGGAACATCAACACCCTCGGTAGTCCACTGAAACTGAAAGCCGACCTTTTCCTGGACCCGCTTTGACTTCGTGTTGCCATCATAGTAGCCGCACCAGACCTTCGTCATTCCGACATCTTCAAAGGCATGGCGGAGCATTTCCCTGGCAGCTTCCGGCATGATGCCCCGACCCCAGAACGGTTTTCCGAGCCAGTAGCCCATCTCGCATTCATCATCTCTGTCGGTCATATCCGTATGCCCATTCAGCTTCAGTTCGATTGCGCCGATCGCCTTGAAGTCTTCTTTCAAGCAGACAGCATAAGCCTCTTTGCCGTTGAGGACATTTTTTATCACATCCCGACTTTCCTCTAAACTCTGATGTGCAGGCCATCCGGCGATCGGTCCTATATCGGGATCACTGGCATATTCGTATAGATCCTCTGCATCGCTTTCTTCCCAACGGCGCAGGACAAGTCTTTCCGTCTCCAATATCATCTTGATTCTCCATTTAGGATTTCTTCCACAGCTTTACCATAATTCTCTGCATGATGCAGAGAAAACTCCCCGTGAAACACGGAGCAGGAAACACCGTTTCCGCCCGCGCCGCGCTACGTTCTTCATTATACTCCGAAATCCAAAAAATGCAAGGCTTTTTCTGAATAAATATTCAGCTTTGCGGAAATTGGTGCAAAACGGCGGATTCTCCTCCCAGAACCGCACATTTTTCCGCAAAAACACCGGGAGCCGATCGCACGCTCCGCGCCGTTATACTGCATAGTCTGCATAAAATTCGCGCATATACATCCGTTTATGCATTTTTGACCGCATACGGCGCGAGGAGCGCCGCCTCTCTCGGGTCGGCGAGCGCGCGGATCTTTAGGCCCTCTTCCGTATATTCCTCCGCCTGCAGCGCGCCGGACTTGCGCAGCCGCGCCGCGAGGCCGCTCTCGGAAAACGGCAGCAGTGCAGTGATCTCCACGGTCTCCACCGGGAGGTTCGCCTCCACGGCGGCGAGCAGCGCGTCGATGCCCTCGTTTTTGAGCGCGCTGATCCGCACGCCGCCGGGCACGCGCACGGCGAGATTTTCGTCCGCGACGAGGTCCCATTTGTTCAGCACGGGGATCACCGGCCTCGCGCCGCGCCCGAGGTCCCGCAGCAGGTCCTCCGTCACGGAAAGGTGTTCCCGGACCTCCGGGCTCGCCGCGTCGCAGACGTTCAGCACGATGTCCGCCTTCGCGGCCTGCTCGAGCGTGGAGCGGAATGCCTCCACGAGGTGGTGCGGCAGCCGCCGCACGAGGCCCACGGTGTCGATGAGCATCACGGTCCGCCCGTTCGGGAGCCGCAGCGCCCGCGCGGTCGGGTCGAGCGTCGCGAAGAGCTTGTCCTCCGCGAGGACGCCGGCCTCGGTCAGCAGGTTCATCAGCGTGGACTTCCCCGCGTTCGTGTACCCGACGAGCGCCACGGTCACGACCTCGTCCTTTTCCCGCCTCCGCTCGGTCTCTCGCCGCGCGGATTCCACCTTTTTGAGCTGTTCCCCGAGCGATTCCAGCCGCCGCCGGATGTGCCGCCGGTCAGTCTCGAGCTTCGTCTCGCCCGGGCCGCGCGTGCCGATGCCGCCGCCGAGCCGCGAGAGCGCTGTGCCCTTGCCCGTGAGGCGCGGCAGCATATATTTGAGCTGCGCCGTCTCGACCTGCAGCTTGCCCGCCTTGCTCTCGGCACGCTGCGCGAAGATGTCGAGAATCAGCATCGTCCGGTCGATGACGCGCACGTCCGTCTCCGTCTCGAGGTTTCGGATCTGCGTCGGGGAGAGCTCCCGGTCGAAGATGATGAGGTCGATCCCCTCGTTTTTGCAGAATTCCGCGATCTCCTCGACCATCCCGCTGCCGACGCACGTCGCGCTCTCCGGCGCGGGGCGCTTCTGCACCATCTCCGCGACCGGCTCCGCGCCGCCGCTCTCCGCGAGCGCCCACAGCTCCCGCAGCGCGCTCTCGATGTCGTACTCTCCCGTGTCGAGCGCCACGAGAAGCGCGCGTTCCTTCCGTTCCTGTATTTCCGTCTCGTACATAAAGTCCCTCTTAATTACTCCGTCAGTTGTCCCAAAAGCGGCTCA
>CANQIG010000252.1 GCA_947623765.1 uncultured Clostridia bacterium
GACGCGGGCGACGGGTTCTTCTCGTTTTCCGCGACCGGCAGCGGCGGCGATACGGTCCGCGTGCTGCTGCACCTGATGAGTGAAGCGGCGGACGGCGGGGAGGGATGACGGATGCAGAGGCTGAACGGCAGCCGGTCCAGCCGGCTCTTTCTGATCGAGCTGATCCTCGCGATCCTGTTCTTTTCCGTCGGCAGCGCGGTGTGCGTGCAGGCGTTCGCGCGGGCGCATACCGTGAGCATGGAGGCGCGGGATCTCGCGTTCGCCTCCTCCACGGCGTCGAGCGCGGCGAACGTGGTGCAGCACACCGACGGCAGTTTGGAGAAGTTTCGGACGTTTTACCCCGAGGCGTATGCCGAGGACGGCGGGTACGCCGTCTGCTTTGACGGGGATTTTGCGCCGTGTGCTGAGGCGGACGCCGCGTATGTGCTCCATGTGGCGCGCGGCGTGCAGGGCATTTCGGAGACGGCGGACATCCGTGTGGACAGCGCCGCGGGGGAGAACCTCTACGCGCTTTCGCTCCGGTATGTGCGGGAAACGGAGGCGGCGCCATGAAGCGGAGAAATTCTGTCATCAGCGTCGGGATGGTCTCGATCGTGCTGATCTTCGTGCTGCTCAGCATGCTGACGTTTTCCGTGCTCTCGCTCGTCAGCGCCGAAGCAGACCTGAGGCTGAGCCGGAAGAGCGCGGACCGCACATCAGCGTTCTACGCGGCGGAGAACAGCGCGAACGACGTGCTGCTCGAGGCGGAGAACGCGGCGGCGGCCGCCTCCTCGAGCGGGGCGTTTCTCTCGGACGAGATGTTTGCCGAGGAGGTCGGCGGGCGGCTGGACCCGGCGTACGGCGTGCGCGTCGCCGGAGACACGCTCTGCTACGAGGTGCCGTTCGACGAGGAGCAGGTCCTCGAGGTGACTTTGAAGCTCTCCGAGACGGCGACCGAGGCCGGGCGGCACTGCCGAGTGGAGGTCTGGCGCGTCGTTTCCAAACACGACTGGGAGGCCGGGAGCGTCGGCGAGCTGTTTGACCCGGACGATCTCCTCTTTGGGGAAGAATGAGCGGGAACCATTTTGAAAAGCGGGGAAGGTGCGGATATGGAGATCCTTGAATTTCTGAAAAGTTCGACGGAAAGCGGCGCTTCCGACCTGTTTATCGTCGCAGGCAGGCCGCTCTCCTACAAGAAGGGAGGCAGGCTCTCGCAGGTCGGGGACACGCGCGTGATGCCCGAGGAGAGCGAGGCGCTCGTCTCCGGGATCTACGCGCTGGCGCACCGCGATATGGCGCGTCTGCGGGAGACGGGGGACGACGACTTTTCCTTCGCCGTGCCGGGGCTCTCGCGGTTCCGCGTGAGCACCTATATGCAGCGCGGCTCGCTCGCCGCGGTGATCCGGGTGATCACGTTCGACCTGCCGAACCCGGGAGACCTCAGCCTCCCGGAGTCCATCATCGGGCTGAGCGGCGTCAAAAAGGGCCTTGTGCTCGTGACCGGCCCGGCGGGCAGCGGCAAATCGACGACGCTCGCCTGCATCATCGACGAGATCAACCGGACGCAGGAGAAGCACATCATCACGCTGGAGGACCCGCTGGAGTATCTGCACCGGCACCAGAAGAGCATCATCAGCCAGCGCGAGGTCAATTCCGACACCGCGAGCTATGTGGTGGCGCTTCGGGCGGCGCTGCGCCAGAGCCCGGACGTGATCCTGCTCGGCGAGATGCGCGACTATGAGACGATCTCCATCGCCATGACCGCCGCCGAGACGGGCCACCTCGTGCTCTCGACGCTCCACACGCTCGGCGCGGCGAGCACCATCGACCGGATCATCGACGTGTTCCCGTCGAACCAGCAGCGGCAGATCGCCGTGCAGCTCGCGACGGTCCTGCAGGCGGTCGTCAGCCAGCAGCTCGTCCCCGCCGTCGGCGGAGGCGTCGTTCCGGCGTTCGAGCTGATGGTGGCGAACACCGCCGTGCGGAACATGATCCGCGAGAACAAGATCCACCAGATCGACGGGCTGATCTACTCGTCCTCGGCGGGCGGGATGTTCTCGATGGATTCCAGCCTCCTCGCGCTCTACAAGGCGAAGCGCATCTCGCGCGAGGACGCGCTGATGCACAGCTCGAACCCCGATATGCTCGGCAGGAAGCTGTAAGCGCGCGGGCCGCTCCAAGGAAGAACAGGAAAACGAAAAGGACCTCCTGCGGGACCGGAAGTTCCGCAGGAGGTTTCTGTATCTGGAAAAATAGCGCGCTAACGCGGGGAAGGCTCCGACCGGGCGGCGTACATCGCGATGCTCGCGGCGATGGGGAGGTTCAGGCTGTCGATCTCGCGGCTGTGCGGGATGACGACAGTGTCGCAGAAGGAGGCGAACGCGTCCGGGAGGCCCGTCGCCTCGTTTCCGAACACGAGGGAGAACAGGGACTCGAACCGCACGGTGCGCAGCGGCACGCTCGATTGGAGCATGAACGCGTAGCGGCGGTTCTCCGGGAAGCGCGCGATATAGTCCTCGATGTTATCGAAATATTCCGCGCGGACGTGGAACGCCGCGCCCATGGACGCGCGGATCACGCGGGGGTCGTAAAAATCGACGGCGGGACGGACGACGGCGAGATCGAGGAACCCGAAGCCGACCGCCGTTCGGAGGATCGTGCCGAGGTTCCCGGCGTCGGAGGGGTTGACGAGGACGATGTGGTCGCCGGGCCGCAGCGCGCTCTCGGACTTGGAAAACTCCCCGATGACGAAGCAGTTTCCCTT
>CANQIG010000253.1 GCA_947623765.1 uncultured Clostridia bacterium
GTTTTCCTTCGCCTTTTCCTGCCCCACGTAATCCGCAAACGTGCGCGGCCGAAGCGGGTTCTCCACAACGGAGTCCTCCGGCGCATATTCCGGCGCGACCACACGGTTTTCAAAATCGAAGTCGTCGCTGCGGTCAAAATCCATCGTTTCCCCTCCTCATCAAAAGCGCGGCGCGAGCGAGCGCAGCGCGAGACGGATCAGCTCCTCGGTGGGGAGCGAAGCATCCAGCTTCGCCACGGCCTCGGCTGCCTCAGACTGCGTATACCCGAGGACGATCAGCGCCTCCACGGCCTGCTCCGCATTCTGCGACGCGGAGACGATCCCTGCGGCGTCCTGCGACGCGCCGGGATCGAATCCCTCCGAAGGCGCAAACCCCATACGCTTTACCTTGTCCTTCAATTCCAGCACGATCCGCTGCGCGAGCTTCGGGCCGACGCCCGCGGCCTTCGTGAAACTCTTGCTGTCCCCGCCGGCGGCGCACGCCGCGACCTTCTCGGGCGCGAGCTCTGAGAGGATGGAGAGCGCGACCTTCGGCCCCACGCCGCTAATCGCCGTCAGCATTTTGAAGCAGTTCAGCTCCCCCTTTGTGGAAAATCCGAAGAGGTCGAGCGCGTCCTCCCGCACGTCGAGGTGCGTGTAGAGCGTCGCCGTCTCCCCGATGCGCGGTAGGTTCCTCTGCGTATACAGGGAGGTCCGGCACCGGAACGCCACACCGCCGCACTCCACGGCGGCGATCCCCGGCTCCATGTGGACGAGCCGTCCGGTCAAACTGTAAAACATCGTGTTTCCTCTTTTCCGTCTCTATCGAAGGAGGCCCCGGTACGGGGACCCCGCCGTATGGCAGTGGCAGATCGCGATGGCGAGCGCGTCCGCCGTGTCGTCGGGCTTCGGGACCTCCTTGAGGTTGAGCAGCCGCCGGGTCATTTCCATCACCTGGGGCTTGAGCGCCTTCCCGTAGCCGGTCACGGCGAGCTTCACCTGCATCGGCGTGTACTCAAAGACCGGCACGTTCGCCTGCTCCGCCGCGAGGAGGATAACGCCGCGCGCCTCCGCGACGCCGATCCCCGTGGTCTTGTTGTTTGTAAAGTACAGCTTCTCCACCGCCATGGCGTCCGGATTCCATTGGGCGAGCACGGCGGACACGCCGTTGAAGATGGAGGAGAGCCTGCGGGAGAAATCCGTGCCGGCCTTCGTCGTCACAGCGCCGTGTTCCAGCGTGCGGTAGCGCATTCCCGCGTATTCCAGCACACCGTAGCCGACGATGGCGTATCCCGGGTCGATGCCCAGCACGATCACAGCGGTTTCCCCTTTCCGCAAAAGCGCAGAATTCTCATTTCATCATTTTACCATACTTTCTTCCGTTTGAACAGAGATAAAATCCGAAAAAATTGTGAACACCGAACCGGCCCCGGGAAACGCCAAGCGCCATATTTTCTCGTTTTCTATCATTTCCGGGTGAATTATCTGAGACGGAGAATAACCGCGCGCGGGAACAAAGTCAAAAAAATAGGTCAAAAAGCTGGAAAAAGTCAAGAAAATATGACGTTTTTTCAGAAAATCAACGTCTTAAATGTCCACGAAATGGTTGCATTCCGCTTCAAAGCGTGCTATAATACAGATATCCCAATCGGGGAGGAGGAAATGATTTTGGCGCACGAAAGCACGAAGAAGGTTCCTCTGGAGCTTCTCTGCATGGAGCTTCTGCAGGAACGCGAGATGTACGGCTACGAGATGGTACAGGAGATCGAGCAGCGCAGCGGCGGCCTGCTGCGGATGAGCCTCGCCTCCCTGTACGTCGCGCTTCGCCGTCTGGAGGAAGCGGGCTATGTGACGACGCGCAGTACATTCTGCAACGACCGTCGCGGCCGTGTCCGTGTCTACTACACGCTCCAGGACAGTTCCAAGGAGTACCATGAGGCGGCTCTGAAGGAACATCTGGACACCGCTGAGGGCATGAGACGCTTCCTGGAAAGCACGAAAGCACCCGAAAAGAAGGCCGCGAAGAAAAAAGGGGATTGACCGTTCCGCCAAAAGGACGTGCGGTCTCACCTGAAACCGCAAAAGCCAGCGCCGCCCGGCGCTGGCTTTTTGTCGCACAAAGAGAAAAGCGCCGCATCGGGCGCTTTTCTTATTCGTTTCAGCCTTTTGCGCCGCGGCGGGAATATCCGCCGCGCTTATTTTCCGCGCGGCGAAGATCGGAGATCTTCTCGTCGCTGGTCTGCTTGAAGCGGGACATCATGTCCTCAAAAGAGCCGGAGTTCTCCCGCGCGTGCCACTCGTAATCTCCCGGTCTCGCGGGGCTCTGATGGGGCGTCTCCTGCACACGCCGCTGCGGGCGCGCGCCGCGCTCTTCCCGGCGTCGGGGCGGTTTGTTCTGCGGCGGCGGATTGTCCATGGCCTTTTTGATCGAAAGGCTGATCTTTCCGTCCTCGCTGAGATTGATCACGCGGACCTTTACCGTCTGGCCCTCCGTGACGAAATCCTTAATCTCCCGCACAAAAACCGGCGCGACCTCGGAAATATGGACCATTCCCGTTTTGCCTCCGCCGATATCGACGAACGCGCCGAATTTTGTGATCCCGGTCACCTTTCCCTCGATCACCGTGCCGACTTCAAGCTTAGTCTCCTGCATCCCTGTTCTTTTCCTCCAACGAATCGCTAGTTGTTGCCGCCGACGTTGTAGAACACCCGCTCGCCGGGATACACATAGCCGAGCTCACGG
>CANQIG010000254.1 GCA_947623765.1 uncultured Clostridia bacterium
CCGAGGCAGATGCACATTCCAAAGCCCGCGATCAGCGTGCAAAGGATCCCGAAGGTGTACGCAAAGATCAGGGACGGCAGCTTTGCCCGCCGGTCCAGCTTTTTCAGCGCGACGACCTTCGACGCGCTCTTTTTGGAATACTCGTTGACGATGGCCTCCGCGTAGATCTTGTCCGTGTTCATGGAATGACCTCCTGTCGTTTTGGTGATTCCATTGTACCGGACTTTTTCGCAAACCGGAACGACACGGTCCCGCGTTTCTGTCTCTTTCTGCCAAACTTTTCTGAAGAAAAGTTTGGATCAAAAGACTTTAACGTTTGCTCCACATTGGCTCGCAGCGGACGGAAACGAACGTCCCCACAAATCCAGCTTCCGGCACGGCGAAAATTTCTTTTGTTATTTTTCTTTTAAGAAAAGTAAAGAATATATTTCTCGCTTCTTCTGGCCGGTTTCTTCGGCGGCGAAAAAATTCTTTTGTTACTTTTCTTTTAAGAAAAGTAAAGAATAAATGTCTCGTTTCTTTTGGCCGGTTTCCTCGGCAGTAGGGCTTTTCCCTTCGCTTCGCGCTGGCTTGCAGAGAACGGGAGCAAATTCACCGCACGAACCGCGCGTTCGGCGCGGCGAAAAATTCTTTTGTTACTTTTATATTTATGAAAATTAAAGAATAAATATCCCGTTTCTTTTGGTCGGTTTCCTCGGCGGCAGCGAAAAAAACTTTTGTTACTTTTCTTTTAAGAAAAGTAAAGAATATATCTCCCGCTTCTTCTGGCCGGTCTCCTCGGCGGCGGGAAAAACTTTTGTTACTTTTCTTTTAAGAAAAGTAAAGAATAAATGTCCCGTTTCTTTTGGCCGGTTTCCTCGGCGGCGGCAAAAAATTCTTTTGTTACTTTTTATTTATGAAAAGTAAAGAATATATTTCTCGTTTCTTTTGGCCGGTTTCCTCCGCTGCAGCTTTGGCCGCGTCAGAGGCGGAAGCGCCGCTGTCCATTTTCGCTTTCGCGAGGGCGACGGCGTCTTCGAGCGTCGCGGCGGGGGAGGCATTCTCCGGCGCGCCGGAGACGACGAGCACGAACTCGCCGCGCGGCGCGTTCTCCTCGTAATACGCGGTGGCCTCGCCGAGCGTCGTGCGGCGCGACTCCTCGTGCAGCTTCGTGATCTCCCGCACGAGCGCGACCTCCCGCGCCGGACCGAACGTCTCCGCGAGGTCGCGGAGCGTCTGCGGGAGCTTGTGCGGCGCTTCGTAGAAGATCATCGTACGGCGCTCGCCGCGCAGCGCGTCGAGGTGCTCGCGGCGGCTCTTTTTCGCGGTGCTGAGAAAGCCCTCGAACGTGAACCGCCCAGAGGGCAGGCCGGAGAGCGCCAGCGCCGTGACGACCGCGCTCGGCCCCGGCACCGCGCGGACCGGCACGCCGTGCGCGTGGCACAGCGCGACGAGGTCCTCGCCGGGGTCGGAGATCGCGGGCATTCCCGCGTCGGTGACGATCGCCGCCGACTCCCCCGCGAGGAGCCGCCGGAGGATCTGCTCCCCGCGCTCCCGCTTGTTGTGCTCGAAGTAGCTGACGAGCGGCTTTTTGATCCCAAAATGGTTCAGCAGCCCCAGCGCGACGCGCGTGTCCTCCGCCGCGATGAAATCCACCGCGCCGAGCGTGTCCACCGCGCGCGGGGAGAGATCGGAGAGGTTCCCGATCGGCGTCCCGACAACATACAGCACGCCGCCCTCCACCGCGTTCTTCGCGGGCATATCATCCGTTTTGCGTGTTGGCATTTTCTTCCTCCCAGCGCGTTTTCAGGCCGCGCCCCGCGCGGTAATCGCCATAGATCTCCTCCATCTCCCGGCTCGTTTTGCCGGACGCATCCTCCAAGAGCAGCGGCGGCAGGACCCTGAGCCCCGGCCTCCCGCCAAGCCGCGCCGAGATCAAAAACAGCGACGGCGCTTTCTCTGCGCGCTGCTGCACGAAGCGCAGGATCTTCGGCTCGAGGCCCGCTTCGCGCAGCGCTGTCACGGCGTCCGCGAGGCGCTCGGGCCTGAGGCACATACAGAACCGGCCGCCGAACCGCAGCAGCGTTTTCGCGGCGTTTGCCGCGTCGGGGAGCGTCATCGTCTCCGCGAAGCGCGCGCGCTGCCGTTCCGCGTCCTCCCCGGGGATGCCGCTCCCCGCCGCCTGATACGGCGGGTTGCACGCGACGAGGTCGAGCGAGCCCTTCGGGATCGGCAGCGGCTCGCGCACGTCGCCGCGAAAGATTTTTATGTTCTCATAGCCGTTTTCCGCGACGGAGCGCTCGGCGAGCGAAGCGGCCTCCTCGCTCAGCTCCACGCCGAAGATCTCCTCCGGCGCGTACCGCGCGTCCCAGAGCAGCGGGACCGTCCCGCAGCCGCAGCCGAGACCGGCGCAGCGCTCGCCCTTTTTCGGCGCGGCGAAATGCGCGAGGAGCAGCGTGTCCGTCGAGAACCGGTGCGACTCGCTCACGAGCACGCGGCACGTCCCCGAAAGCGGCTCCCAATGCGTTTTCATGAGAGCGCCTGCCTCCCGGCGCTCGCAAAAAAGAAATTCGCGCGCATGATCCTGATCCCCCTCCCCGGGAAATGCCCGGAAACAGAAAAGGTGCAGGGCTCTGCGCCCTGCACCCGCTTTCTTACTGGATTACGCCTCTTCCGGGGCTTCGACCGGGCAGGTATCCTTGCAAGCGCCGCAGGCGATGCAGGTGTCCGGATCGATGA
>CANQIG010000255.1 GCA_947623765.1 uncultured Clostridia bacterium
CACCACCGCCGCGCCGACCTTCAGCGACTTGTCGAAGCGCGTGCTATAAAAGAGCCGCGTCAAAAAATTCGTCAGCGTGCCGTTCGCGCCCGCGTAGTAGACCGGCGTACCGACGATCAGCCCGTCCGCCTCCTCGAACTTCTTCGCCGCCTCGTTGACCGCGTCGTCAAAGACGCACCGCCCCGCCTCGGCGCACTTCCGGCACGAGATGCACCCGCGAATGTCCCGGCCCCCGATCTGGAGGATCTCCCACTCCACGCCGCTTTCCGTCAGCGCCTTGCCGACTTCGCTCAGCGCGGTGAATGTGCAGCCCTTCGCGTGCGGGCTCCCGTTGATCATCAATACCTTCATGGTTTCCCCTTTCTCCCGCGCTTCCAAACCGGGCGCGGGCAAAAAATTTATACTGCGGACCGCCGGTCCAAAACCGTTTCCGTGCGCGTTCCGCCCGCCGCAAACAGGTCGGCGCGCGTCTTCGCACCGGCCAAGCGAGACCTCTTTTGCCGCTCCAAGCTCCCGACGACTTGAACACGGTCGGAAAGACGTTCTCTCAAAGAGCTTTCACAAAAAGCTGATCTACCGTGCCGTACACCGTTTCGTAATCGCCCAGCTTCTCAAAGCCGTATTTTTCATACAGCCCGATTTCTCCGCTCATGATATATATGTTTGAATATCCCAGTTCCCGTGCGTAGGAAGATGCGCGGTCGATCAGCCGCTGCGATATTCTTTTCCCCCGATACGGTTCGCCGACAAAAACAAAACCGATAAACGGCGTGAAGTCCTGTTCCGGCGGCAGTTCATCCCTTTCCACGAATGTGCAAAAGCCCGCCGCTTTCCCGTTTTCAACGGCACAAAAGACTCTTTCCCATTCCTGAAATGCATGATCGGCCATTTTTTGAGCCAAAACGGGACCCGCGCTCCACGAGCACGCCGCGGCGAAGGACCGCGTCGCCGCCCAATACGGATGTCCCTCGGACATGGCGTATATTTCTGTCATGCAGGCTCCTTTTCAAAGTTCCGTTCACAGTCGGATCCTTTCCAAAGAAAAGCTCATATTTTTCACTTTATTTTACCATGTATCCGGGTACTTTGCAAGTTTTTTCGCGCCCGGGGCCGGGGCAGCGTCCCGCGCGCCCGCTCCTTTTCCCCGCCGAAAAATTTTTTCTCCCCCTATTGACAACTTTCCTTGTCAATGTTATACTGGTTTTGACAAAGATCCTTGTCATTCCCGGGAATCCACGGCTCCGCCGGACGCGGCGGGGCCCGCAAAAAAGGAAGGCGCAAAATGCCGCTTAGAAACAAACTCAAAGAATACCGCGCGGCGCTCGGCGTGAACCAGCAGCAGTTCGGCGCGCTCGTGGGGACCTCCCGCCAGACGGTCAGCCAGATCGAGCGCGGGGACTACTCCCCCTCGGTCACGCTCGCGCTGAAGATCGCGAAAGCCTGCGGCTGCGCGGTGGAGGACATCTTCATTTTGGAGGAAACCGATCATGGAACAAAAGAATAATGCCGGGGCGCTCCCGGAGGACAAAAAGAAAAGCCGCAGGGCTGTACTGCTCTTCGCGCTCATCCTGCTCTGTTCGCTGCTGCTCGGCGTCGCGCTGGGCCTCGGCATCGCCGCCTCGGAAAAGAACGGGCTCGATCTCGCGGCGCTGTTCCGCAGCGCCGGGGAAGCGTTCGCCTCCGCAGCGTGGCTCGTGAACCTGCTCGCGTGGGCCGCCGCGCTGCTCCTCTGCGGCCTGCTGCACCGGAACGCGAAAAAGCGCCTCGCCGCATGGGACGGCGAGGACGAGGACGCGTCCGAGCGCATCGACACGATCCTCTCCGCGTCGCTCGCCGCCTCGAACACCGCGCTTTTCATCGACCTGCTCTGCATCGCGTCGTCGGCCTGCTCGGTCCGGAACATCCCGTCCCTCCCGCTCTTTCTCTTCGGCCTCGGCACGGAGCTCCTCGGGCTGCTCCTCGGCACGGCGCTCCAAAATACGTCGGTGAAGCTCGCGAAGCGGCTCTACCCGGAAAAGCGCGGCGAACTGCTCAGCCCGCGCTTTCAAAAGGAGTGGCTCGCGAGCATGGACGAGGCGGAGATCGCGCAGACGCACGCGGCGGCGTTCGCATCGTTCCGCACGATGCGCGCCGCGTTCCCCGTGGCGTGGGTGGTCTGCGTCTTCGCCGGCCTCGCGGCGGACGTTGGGTTCTTCCCCGGTCTCGTCGTGACGCTGCTCTGGGCGGCGGCGAGCATGAGTTATATGCTCTCCGCCCGGCGCCTCGGCCTGCGCGGAAAAGAGCGGAAAAACGAAAGAAACAGCCCAAAAACTGATTGACACGGGCGGGAAAAAGCCGTATCCTTTTATCATCAGACAGATGAGCCAAAGGAGGTCCTTCCCATGCCCACATTGGAGGAGCGGATCGCGGCGGTCCGCTCCGAATTTTCCGATTTTCCCGTCCTCGGCGGCTTTCTCCGCCGCGAGGAGATGCTTCCCGCCGACGACGGCGCGAAGCTCAAGACCGTGATCTTCACGCCCGACGGCGTCCCCGCGCCGTGGCCCACCGTCGTGCAGCGCTGCTGCTACCCGCAGAACATCCCGACGCTTGAGGCGGAGGCCGAGGAATACGCGAAGCGCGGCTTTGCCTTCGCGTACCAGATGTGCCGGGGCACCGGCGGCTCCGAGGGCGAGTGGGAGCCGAACGTCCACGAGCGCGCGGACGGGCTCTCCTT
>CANQIG010000256.1 GCA_947623765.1 uncultured Clostridia bacterium
GAAGGACGTCGCGATCCGCGCGGTCTGCCCGATGCCGAGCTTCGCGCAGACCGCGCGGATCGCGACGTCCTTCCCGCCGCCGACAGGGAGCACGTCATGGACGCGGCCCGCGGCGGCCGCCGCCCACGTGACGCGGACGTGCGGGAGATGGGCGAGGAGGATGGGATCCGTCGTCTGCGGGTCGTATGTACAGAGCTGGTAGACCGGGTGCGTTTCGAGGCGGGAGATGTCGTAGGGCGGCGGAGGTGTGAGCCCATGGGACGTGAAATGCAGCCGGGGCGCTTCGCCGTCGCCCGCGATGAAGCAGACCCTGTCCTCGCAGACGATGCACGGAAGCGGTTGGCTTCGCTCCAGCTCGACGAGGCGGCGGATGTCCTCAGGCTCGATGGGGAGCGCGTGGAGGACGTTCCCGGCGCGGTCGAAGCAGTATTGGCCGTTCAGCGCGAGGTAGCCGTCGAAATCGAACAGATCCCGCAGGAAGAGCGCCATTTCCGTGTACCGCCCGGTCGCGATGAAGAGCAGGACGCCCTTTTCCCGCGCGAGCGCGAGGGCGCGGCGCGTGCTCTCCGGCATTTGATGGTCCCGCCCGAGGAGCGTGCCGTCGACGTCAAAGAAGATGGCACGGATCGGGGGATGCAGTTTGCGCATGGGGCCTCCTTTTGTTTGTCAGTTTGAGCGGAAAAGCAACCGCTGGTTAAGCGGCGGCGTATGGAAGAATGTTCGCGGCGGACATCGAGCGAAGCAAGAAAGGGAGTTTGCGCGGTTCGTCCTTACGAAAAAGCCACACGGGAAAAGGGAATTGCCCGTTGATAGGCAACGGGGCGAGGGATGTAAACAGCAAGCCGTTCATGCGGCTGTGCCGGAAACAGGCCCTATTCGGGCTTGCACAAGCACCGGGAAAGCCGGTGCTTTGACTGTCAAATTTTGCGGGAAATAACCGCCGGTTAAGCTGATGCGGATAAACAAGAATTAGCGGCAGGCATTGAGCGAGGCGAGAAAGAAAGCTTGCGCGGTTCGTCCTTACGAAAAAACCACAAAGGGAAATGCCCGTTGATGGGCGGCGGGTGAGGGATGCAAGCGGAAGCTGTTCATGCGGGTGGGCCCGGAAACAGGCTCTTTCGGGGCTTGCACGAAGCCGGTTGCTCTGACTGTCAGCTGTAGTGGCAAGAGGGGCCGCCGGGTATGCGGCTGCGTATAAAATGCTTTTAGAAGCGGGAAAGGGAGCTTGCGCGGTTCACTGTTACGAAAACCCGCAGGGGAAAGGGAAATTGCCCATGTATGGGCGGCGGGCGAGGGATGCTGGCGGCAAGCCGTTCATGCGGGTGTGCAGGAAACAGGCCCTTTCCGGGGCCTGTACAAGCGCCGGAGGAAGCCGGTACTCTTTTACTGTCCGCTTTAGCGGAAAAACAATCGTCGGTCATGCGGCTGCGTATAAAATACTTTTAGAAGCGAGAAAAGGAGCTTGCGCGGTTCGCCATCACGAAAAGCCCGGCGGGGGAAAGGGAATTGCACATTTAGGGGCTGCGGGCATCGAGCGAAGCGGGGAAGGGAGCTTGCACGGCTCGTCCTTACGAAAAACCCGCAGGGGAAAGGGAAATGCCCATGTATGGGCGGCGGGTGAGGGATGCAAGCGGAAGCCGTTCTTGCGGGTGTGCAGGAAACAGGCTCTTTCTGGGCTTGTACAACACCAGGGAAGCCGGTGGTTTCGATTTCACGCGATCGGGGAACTCTGCCGGGCCTTGTATTTTTCGACGATCAGGTTCGCGCATTTATAGATGTCGCCGCCGCCGAGCGTCAGGATCAGGTCGTTCGGCTGGGCTTTCGACATCACGTAGTCGGCGATCTCCTCGAAGCTGCCGAACCAGCAGCTGCCGGGGATCTTCGCGGCGAGGTCGCTCGTGTGGATGTTGTAGGTGTTCTGCTCGCGCACGGCGAGGATCTCCGTCATCACGACGTGGTGCGGGATCGAGAGCGCCCGCGCGAAGTCGTCGAGCAGGGAAGCCGTGCGGGAATACGTGTGCGGCTGGAAGATCGCCCAGACCTCGCGGTAGCCCATCTTCCGGGCGTTTGTCAGGATGCCCGTGAGCGCGGTCGGGTGGTGGGCAAAGTCGTCCGCGACGGTGACGCCCTCGAACTTGCCGAGGACCTCGAAGCGCCGGTGCACGCCGGTGAACGATTCGAGCGCGCGCTTGATGATGTCCGGCGCGACGCCGTCCGCGTGCGCGGCGGCAGCGGCGGCGAGCGCGTTCATCATGTTGTGCTCGCCGGGGACCTTCAGGTTGACGCGGCAGAGCGGCGTGTCGCGGTGGAACAGCGTGAAGTCCTCGCAGACGGTGTCCTCCTCGTTGAGGTCGCCCGCCCAGTAGTCCGCGCGGTCGTCGAGGCCGAAGGTGATGATCTCGGGTCCTGTGACGCCCTCGACGGACTGCATCGCATTCGCGTTCTCGCGGTTCACGACGACGCGCTTCGACGTCTGCGACGCGTACTGATGGAACGAGCGGATCGTGTTCCGGACGTTCCCGAAGTAGTCGAGGTGGTCGTCGTCGATGTTCGTGATGACGGCGGTCGCGGGGAAGACCTGCAGGAAGGTGTCGACGTATTCGCACGCCTCGACGACGATGTTCTCGCTTGCGCCGAGGTGGCCGTTGTCGTCGAGCAAGGGCAGCCGCCCGCCGATGATCGCCGAGGGGTCGCGC
>CANQIG010000257.1 GCA_947623765.1 uncultured Clostridia bacterium
GCCGAAAAGAGCCCGTTCCCGATGTACCGCGGCAAGCCGCTCGTTCGCAGCGGCGACACGCTCTACTACGGGAGCATGGCGGATAAGTACGTCATCCGAATCGACGTGAAGACGAAGAAAAAGGTGGAGGATATGGAGGTCGCGGACAAGTGTACCGTGCACCTCATGTATACCGACCCCGAGATCCGCGCGAGAAAGCAGATCGTCAAAACCAGCGAGAAGAACGGACTTTACCTCGCGCTGGACATCGCCGACGCGTGGCTCACCCGCGCGCTGGCGGAATAAGGAACGATGAGAAAGGGCGTCCCCGAGGGGACGCCCTTTTGATGTTCAGATGTTTTTGGAAGACCGCGCTTTTCTGCAGAAAAGCGTCCAAAAGACTTTTGACGTTTGGCTTTTGTCAGCGCAGAGGAGGAAGGGAATAGTTTCCTGTACGATGGAACGGTCTTTGGCCGCGACAGAGCCGCTTTCGGTTGCCCTGTACTGGCTCGAGAAGCGCGGCAGTCTCCTGTTTCATGCGCGGCACAGCGCGACGTAAAAGTTCTTTTGACTACCTTTGCTGCCAAGAAAAGGAGCGGGTTCCTCGTATAGGTTAAGATTCCGGCGCGGGAAGAAAACGCACCGGACACATTGGCAAAGCGCGTGTCAACGCGCGACCGGCGCTTCGCCTACCTTTTCTGCCAAGACACGAAGCAGGCTTCATGCACAACCCGGGGTTCCGGCGCGGGGGTGAGCCCTCCCCTATTCCATGCGCGGCATAGCGCGGCGCAAAAGTTCTTTTGTGGACTTTTTTTCAAGACAAGGAGCGGGGTTCACGCACAGATTAAGATTCCGGCGCGGGAAGAAAGCGCACCGGACACACTGGCGAAGCGCGTGCCAACGCGCGACCGGCGCTTCGCCTACCTTTTCTGCCAAGACACGAAGCGGGCTTCATTCACAACCCGGGGTTCCGGCGCGGGGATGAGCTCCCTATTTCATGCGCGGTAAAGCGCGACGCAAAAGTCTTTTGGCCTACCTTTTCTTCAGAAAAGGTAGGGAAGGAACTGGCGGAAGGCGGTGGGGAGGGCGTAGGAGGTCTCGAGGTCGTCGGGCGAGGCCCAGAGGAAGGCGTCGGGCGCGGCGTCGCAGACGATGCGGTAGGCCGTCATCTCCCAGCGGATGTGCGTGAAAATGTGGACGCGCTCGGCGGCGCGGAGCAGGTCACGCGGCGCGGCGCCCGCGTCCTCCGCCCAGCGCACCGCTTCTTCCGGCGAGAGCGCGCCCGCGACGTTCGGAAACTCCCAGAGCCCGGCGAGCAGGCCCGCCTCCTCGCGCCTGCGGACCGCGAACCGGCCGCCGCAGGAAAGCAGGAAGACCGTCCGCTTTTCGACGCGCTTTTCTTTTTTGGGGAGGCGGACGGGGTATTTTTCCGCGGCGTTTTCCGCGCGCGCCCGGCAGAGCGCCGCGGCGGGACAGCCCGGGCAGGCCGGGCTTTTCGGCGTGCAGACGCACGCGCCGAGCTCCATCAAGGCCTGCGTGAATTCCCCGCAGCGGCCCGCCGGGTACACCGTGCGGAGCCGCGTCTCCATCTCTTTTTTCACGGCGGGCAGATCGACCGCGCGCGGCTCGGCGGTCATCCGCGCGAGCACGCGCAGGACGTTCCCGTCGACGGCGGGCGCGGGCGCGCCGAAGCAGATCGACGCGACCGCCCCGGCGGTATACGGCCCGACGCCCGGGAGCTTCGCGAGCTGTTCCGCCGTTGTGGGGAACGCGCCGCCCATCTCCCCCGCGATCACCCGCGCGGCCTTTTGCAGGTTCCGCGCGCGGGAATAGTACCCAAGGCCCTCCCAGAGCTTCAGGACGCGGCCCTCCTCGGCGTTCGCGAGCGCTTCGACCGTCGGGAACGCTTCGAGGAAGCGCGCGTAGTACCCCCGCACCGCCTCCACGCGCGTCTGCTGGAGCATGATCTCCGAGACGAGGACGCGGTAGGGGTCCGTGGTATGCCGCCACGGGAGGTCCCGCGCGTTCTGCCCGTACCACGGCAGGAGCGCCTTGGGCAGCGCCGTGTAGATCTCCCCGTTTTCCATGTGTTTCTCCTCCAGTCAGGACCACCAGCGGACCCGGCGGCTTCGTGCAGGCCCTGAAAGGGCCTGCTGCATACACGCATCGGAAGGCGCATGGAATGGTTACCACTTGCGCCAACGCCCATAAATGGGCAGTTCTCTTTCCCCTATGGGTTTTTCGTGACGGCGAACCGCGCGTGCCTTCCTTGCTTTGCTCGATGCTGCTGCTCACGCTATTCTATAACGCAATCGCATAATCTACGGTTGTTTTGCCGATCAAGCGGACAAACCAAAACCGCCGGTAAACGAGCGGTTCCTCAGGCCCCAGAGAGGTCAGGCTATCCTCCGCAGGCCGTCTCAAAACGGAAGGATCGCATTTATTCATTCTCCCTCGTCGTTCCGTTGCGTATTATCTTAGTCGTATCAAAACGGATGATTTGCCAAGGCTTTTTCGCCCCAATACCGGGGGCTGCTTCCATACTGAAAGCGGCGGCCGAACGGAAAAGGCGGGGTCAACGCCCCGCCTCCTGTCGCTTATTCCGCGCTGAAGCTCTCCTTGCCGACGCCGCACAGCGGGCAGACAAAGTCCTCCGGGAGATCCTCCCACTTCGTACCGGGCGCAATGCCGGCATCCGGGCAGCCATCCTC
>CANQIG010000258.1 GCA_947623765.1 uncultured Clostridia bacterium
GAAGGCGGCGGGCAGGGCGCGATGATCCGCACCTATTCGCTGGAGCCGACCGAGGCGGTCGCCGTGGACGTCTCTTTTGCAAAACAGCCATGCGCGGAGGACCTGAAAGCGGAACTCGGCAAGGGCCCGATGATCGGCTATTCGGCGGCGCTGGACCGCAGGATCAGCAAGAAGCTCGAGGTGCTCGCGAAGGCGCATGAGATCCCGTATCAGCTCGAAGTCATGGGCGGCGGGACCGGCACGAACGGCGACGAGATCGGCGTGTCGCGCGGCGGTGTGCGCACGGGGCTGATCTCCATCCCGCAGCGGAATATGCACACGCCCGCCGAGATCTGCGATCTCGAGGATATGGAAAGCATCGCGAAGCTCCTTGCGGCGTTTGCCGTGGAGGGCGGAGAGGAGGAAAAGCGTGAATAATCTGGCGCTTTTGGAGGAACTCTGCTGTGCAGTCGGTGTCTCCGGGGAAGAAGACGCGGTCCGTAACATCCTCCTGCGGGAGCTGAAGGGCCTCGCGGACCGCGTGGAACTGACGCCCCTCGGAAATATCATCGCGTATAAAAAGGGCAGGAAATCTGCTGTGAAGAAGCTGATGCTTGACGCGCAAATGGACGAGGTCGGGCTTGCAGTGCGGGAGATCACGGAAGACGGATTTCTGAAAGTGACAGCGGTCGGCTCCGTTTCCGCTCAGACGCTTTCCGCGCGGGAAGTCGTGGTCAGCGGGACGGTCCCCGGCGTGATCTGCGCCAAGCCGATCCATCTTCTCAAGGGCGACGAGCGGGAGAAGGCGGTCCCGATCCGCGAGCTTGCGATCGACATCGGCGCGTCCTCGAAGGAGGAGGCGGAAAAGGTCGTCTCCGTGGGGGACAACGTATCTTTTGCGCCGTATTTTTCTTTCTCGGACGGCACGGTGCAGGCAAAGGCGCTCGACGCGCGCGTCGGCTGCTGGATGCTGCTGGAACTGATGCGCCGCGATCCGGAATATGACGCGTATTCTGTTTTTACTGTGCAGAAGGAGATCGGACACCGCGGCGCGGGCACGGCGGCCTATCTTGTGGAGCCGGACGCTTCCCTCATTTTGGAGGGAATGCCTGCGGCGGAGGCGGGAAAAAGCGCGCCGGAATGCGGCTGCGAACTGGGACGCGGCGCCGTCGTCTCCTTTGCGGACCGCTGGACGCTCTACGACCGCGCGTATTTTAAGCGTGCGATGGAGATCGGCTCGGAGCGGGAGATCTCTGTGCAGCCGAAGACCGTCAGCATCCCCGGCGGGGACGGGGACAGCGTACAGGTTGCTCAAGGCGGCGTTCATACGCTCGCGCTCGGTGTGCCGTGTCGGTACGTGCACGGGCCGGCCGTCATGGCAAAGGAGTCCGACGTTGAGAATACGGTCCGCCTGGTTGAAGCGCTCGCGGCGGAGATCGCCGGCGGCGCGCTGTGACGGAGGCGGGAATGAAACGTTTTTTCAGTTTTGACGAGCGTATCCTTCGGCTCGCGGAGGAAGCGGAGCGGGATGCTGCGCCCGCGTTACGGCGGATCGAAGAGAACCAGCGGTACAACGAGGAAAAGATGCAGGCGGCGTTCATGCACGCGAACGTGCAGGAGGCGCATTTCGCGCCGACGACCGGCTACGGCTACAACGATGCGGGGCGGGAAACGCTCGACAAAGTCTACGCGTTCGTGATGGACGCAGAGGACGCGCTGGTCCGCTACAATTTCGTCAGCGGGACGCACACGCTCACCGTCGCGCTGTTCGGCGTGCTGCGCCCCGGAGACACGATGCTTTGCGTGACCGGCACGCCATATGATACGCTGCAGGGCGTGATCGGGCTGAACGGCGCGAGCAGCGGCTCGCTTCGGGAGTTCGGGATCGGGTACGAGCAGGTGGATCTTTTGCCGGACGGCACACCCGATTACGCAGAGATGGAGCGCGTGATCTCGCCGAAATATCGGATGGTCTATATCCAGCGGTCGAGAGGCTATAGCCTGCGCCCGTCGCTCTCCGTCGCGGAGATCGGGAAGATTGCGGAGATCGCAAAACGGCGCGCGCCGGGCTGCATCGTCATGGTGGACAACTGCTACGGCGAATATGTGGAAAAGACGGAGCCCCTGTCGGTCGGCGCGGACCTGATCGCGGGTTCGATGATCAAAAACCCGGGCGGCGGGATCTCGCCCACGGGCGGTTACATCGCCGGTCGTCGCGATCTCGTGGAGATGTGTTCGTACCGCCTGACGACGCCAGGCACCGGGAAGGAGCTCGGATGTACGCTCGGTCAGAACCGGGAGATGTTCCTCGGCGCGTACCACGCGCCTCATGTGACGGGCGAAGCGCTGAAAACGGCGGCGTTTACAGCGGCGGTCTTTGAAAAGCTCGGTTATTTCGTGACGCCGCGTCCGCTCGAGCCGCGCGCAGACATCATCCAGGCGATCGGCCTGCGCGACCCCGCTTCCCTGATCGCCTTCTGCCGGGGGATCCAGAAGGCCGCGCCCATCGACTCGTCCGCGGTCCCGGAACCCGGAGAAATGCCCGGGTACGATTCCGAGATCATCATGGCGTCGGGCTCGTTCACGATGGGCTCGAGCATCGAGCTCTCCGCCGACGCGCCGCTGCGCGAGCCCTTTGCCGTCTGGATGCAGGGCGGCGTGAGCTTCCACACGGGTCGGCTCGGC
>CANQIG010000259.1 GCA_947623765.1 uncultured Clostridia bacterium
GCGGTGCTCGAAAAGGGCTATGAGGTGCTGTACCTCTCCGACGACGTGGACGAGTTCGCGCTGATGATGCTCCACGAGTACGATGGCAAGGAATTCAAGAACGTGGCCGCCGAGAACGCGCGCGACGCGAGCGAGGAGGAAAAGGCCGCCGAGCAGAAGCAGACCGAGGAGAACAAGGGCCTGCTCGAAAAGCTGAAAGATCTTTTGAAGGACAAAGTCAAGGACGTGCGCGTCTCTGCGACGCTCAAGAACCACCCGGTCTGCATCACGACCGAGGGCGCGCTCTCCATGGAGATGGAGAAGGTCCTCAACGCGATGCCGGGCGCGGAGGAAAAGGTGAAGGCCGAGCAGATCCTCGAGCTGAACGGCAGCCACCCGGTCTTCGAGACGCTCCGCAAGGTGCAGGACGACGGCGAGCTGTTGGAGCTTTATGCCGAGGTCCTGTACGACCAGGCGCTGCTCATCGAGGGCAGAACGCTGGAGGACCCGGTGAAGTATACGAACGCGGTGGCGAAGCTCATCGCGCGGTAAGACTTGGAACGGAGGCGGTGTATTGGTTCGGGAGAAAATGATGCGGATCGCGGAACGCGTGTTCCTCGCCGCAGTGCTGCTCTGTTTCGCTGTGCCGACGGTCGTGTATACCGTGCGCGTCGTGCGCGGGGAGAAGGATATCCTTATGCTGCCGCTGCAGTGCGCTTGCGGGATCCTCGGCGTGCTGATTCCGGGGCTTGCGGTGCGCTCCGGCTGGCTGCGGCCGCCGCGCGCCGTCCGGGTCGTGTACCTTGCGTTCCTGTTCTGCGCGGTGTTCCTCGCGGAGGTCTGCGGTTTTTATGAGACGGTGCCGCACTGGGACACGGCGCTCCATCTCGTGAGCGCGGGGATGTTTGCGGTCGTGGGGTTCTCCGTCGCGGCGCATTTCGCCGGGGAGGAGAACGCCGCGCGCGCGGCGGGGCTGACGGCGGTGTTCGCGTTCTGCTTCGCGTTCGCGCTCGGCGGGCTCTGGGAATTTTATGAGTTCGCCGGGGACACGGTCCTCGGCATGAATATGCAGCGCTTTCTGCGGCCGGACGGCACACCGCTCTCCGGGCGGGACGCGCTTTGGGACACAATGAAGGACCTTTTCGCGGACGCGTTCGGCGCGGCGGTGACCTGCGCGGGGTGCGGAATGGCGCTTCGGCACGGTGCCGCGCGGGCGGAAGGGTTCCTCATTCGGTTCGGGCGGACAAACGGGCGGGAAACGCCCGCAGGAAGGGAGAAGAAATGATGCAGAATCCATACGGCGCGGCGCCCTACATACTGCCGAACGGCTGGGCGCCCTTTGACCCGTACCGCGAGGAGCGGCGCGGACTGCGGCGCACGGTCTCGCGGCTCGCGTTCTGCGCGCTCGCGGCGTTCCCGCTGTCTGAGATCATCGGGGTCGTCCTGTCGCTCGTGCTCGCGGCGGCGGGGAGCGATCTGTTCCTTTTGACGGAGGACACGGCGCTTTACTACCTTTTGACGGGCCTGCTCTCGTATCTAACGGTATTCCTGCCGTTTTTGATCTTCCTGCTCGCGTCGCACCGGCCCCTCACGGAGGCGATCCGGACGGAGCACACCCCGTTTTTGACCGGTATTTTACTGGTATTTGCGGGGCTTTTCGTGTGCTTTATCATGAACGTGCCGGTCAATTTCCTCGCCGATCTCGCGGAGAGCGCCGGGCTGAATGGGGAGATCAACACGGACTCGATGACGGTCTCTTCGATCCCGGATCTGGTGACGCTGATCCTCGCGGTGGTGCTGATCGCGCCGGTGGTGGAGGAATTCTGCTACCGGGGCGTCGTGGTCTCCGCTCTGCGGCGCTGGGGCGACCTGACCGCCGCGCTGGTCTCCGCGCTTCTGTTCGCGATGGCGCATTTCAGTTTTCTCGCGCTCCCGGTCGTCTTTGTGGGCGGGTTCGTCATGGCGTACCTCTATGTGCGCACGGGGAACCTCTGGGTGAACATCGCGATCCATTTTCTGAACAATCTCTTTGCGACGCTGCCGATCATGCTGGGCTATTTCTTCGGGGAGAGCATCGTCGGGCCCGCGAACGACGCGGTCGTGCTCGCGGTGCTCGTGCTCGGGATATGCAGCCTCGCCTTCCTGCTGCTCCGCTTCGCCGTTCGGCGGGTGTCCCCGTTCCCGAATCCCATTGAAAGCGGCGTGCGTGTTTCGGCGAAGATCGGGCAGATCTTCGCGAACCCCGGGATGATCTGCTACCTCCTGCTGTTCGTCCTGCTCTCGGTGCTCTCGCTTGTCGGCGTCTTTTAGGGAGCAGCACCGCGCGTTCCTGCCGGAGCGGCGCTTCATGGAGGAGGCGATCCGGCTCGCCGAAGAGGCCCGCGCCGCCGGGGAGGTGCCCGTCGGCGCGGTGGTCGTGCGCGACGGGGAGATCCTCGGCAGGGGCAGGAACCGGCGGGAGGAGACCGGCGGCATCCTCGCCCATGCGGAGATCCTCGCGATGGAGGAGGCCGCGAAGCGGCTCGGCACATGGCGTCTGGAGCGCTGCGCGCTCTATGTGACGCTCGAGCCGTGCCCGATGTGCGCGGGCGCGGCGGTGAACGCCCACGTGGAGCGCATCGTCTACGGCGCGGAGGACGGGAACATGGGCGCGTGCGGCACGGCGGTCGACGTGCT
>CANQIG010000260.1 GCA_947623765.1 uncultured Clostridia bacterium
ATGAGCAGGGAGGCGAAAAGCCCCTGCGCCATCGCGCTCATCGCGTCGATGCCGTAGCGCCTGAGCGCGCGTTTCCAAATGCTTTGCTTTGCTTTTTCTTTCATATTTTTTCACCGGATCTTCTTTTCTGTTTTTACCAGTCTATCACAGGCAAATGGGTTTTGCAATCGAAAAATGCATTTTTGGCGCTCTTGCGGCAAAAGTTGACAAAGCGCGCGTCAGTGTGTTATACTTATACAAATGCGTTTGAAAAGCGCTTATCGGTTCCGGGAACGATCGGACCAATCGGTTTAGGAAGGAATATTCAAATGCCCAAAGTCAATGCCCCCGCGGGCGAGAACCGCATGGGGACAGCGAAAATGCTGCCCCTGATCTTCTCCATGGCGCTCCCCGCCATGTTTTCCATGCTCATCCAGGCGCTGTACAACATCGTGGACAGCTACTACGTCGCGCAGATCAGCCAGGACGCCCTGACCGCCGTGTCGCTGGCGTTCCCGATCCAGAGCCTGATCGTCGCGTTCGCGGTCGGCACCAGCGTCGGCACGAGCTCGCTGATCTCCCGCCGCCTCGGCGAGCGCGACCAGAAAGCCGCGGATTCCGCCGCGACGCACGGCATCGTGCTGGAACTCATCACATGGGTGTTGTTCGCGACGATCTGCGCGATCATCGCGCGGCCCTTCTTCGCGATGTACAGCGAGGACCCGGACGTGCTCGAAATGGGCACGACGTACCTCACCATCGTCTGCGTGTTCTCCTTCGGGATGTTCGTCGCGAACTGCATCGAGAAGACGCTGCAGGCGACGGGCAACATGATCCTCCCGATGATCATGCAGCTTGTCGGCGCGGTCACGAACATCCTGCTCGACCCGGTCTTCATCTTCGGGTATTTCGGCCTGCCCGCCCTCGGCGTCGCCGGCGCGGCCATCGCGACGGTCGCCGGGCAGATCCTCTCGATGACGGCGTGTCTGCTGATTTTCTTCCTCGGGAAGCACCGCGTGCGCATCCGGCTCAGGGGTTTCCGCTTCTCCGGGAAGACCGTGAAGGACATCTACGTCGTCGCGCTGCCGTCGATCTTCATGCAGTCCATCGGCACGGTGATGACGATGTCCATCAACGGCATCCTCTCGCGCTTCACGCCGATCGCCGTCAATGTCTTCGGCGTGTACTTCAAGCTCCAGTCCTTCGTCTTCATGCCCGTGTTCGGTTTGAATCAGGGCCTCATGCCCATCATGGGCTACAACTTCGGCGCGCGGAACCGCAAGCGCGTGATGAGCGCGCTCAAGAACGGCGTCGCGATCGCCGCCTCGATCATGGTCGTCGGCTGCATCGTCTTCGAGACCGTGCCGAACCTCCTGCTCTCGATCTTCAGCCCCACCGAGGAGATGTACCGCGTCGGCATCCCTGCCCTGCGCTCCATCGCGATCCATTTCCCGATCGCGGCGGTCAGCATCATGATCACGAACCTGTTCCAGGCGACGGGCCACGGCATCTACAGCCTGATCCAGTCGATCATGCGGCAGCTCGGCGTGCTGATCCCGGCGGCGTGGCTGCTCAGCTTCGTCAGTCTGGACGCGGTCTGGCTGGCGTTCCCCATCGCGGAGCTGCTCTCTCTCGTCGTGACGCTCGTGCTGTTCGTCCGGCTGTACCGCAGGGAGATCGCGACGCTCGACCAGCGGCCCCTGTCCGCCCCCGCGAACGCGTAAAATCTTTTCTTCCCGCCGAAAAAAGCTCTCGAAGGCCATCGCCTTTGAGAGCTTTTTTGATGCATTTCGTGATTTATTCGGCGCGCTTCTGGCCTTTTTGGAACAGCCCCAGGACGAACCGCTTGAGGAGATCGTAGACCGCGGCGGTGAGGAGCGAGAGCAAAAACGCGGCTAGCGGCACGAAGTAATACCAGGTGCCGTACTGCTCCCACGGGACGGCGGCGTAGAAGAACTGGTTGATCTTCTCGAGGAAGAAGATGTGGACGATGTAGATCGGGAGCGAGTACCGCCGCCCGGCCTCCGCGAGGGCGAAAAGCAGCCCGTGCGCGTCGGGATGCGGGCAGCGCAGCGCGAGGAAGAACAGCCCGCCCGCCGTCAGAAGCGTCGGGAGATACAGTTCCCACGTGCCGATCCGCCGCATCTCCAGAACGGAGAGCGCGACGCCCGCCGCCGCGAGGAGGCCGAACGCCCACCCGGGGACGCGCAGCGCGTCCAGCTTTCCGAACAGGCGGATCACCCGCCCGAAGAGAAAGAACGGCAGGCCGAGGAACAGGAAATTGCGGTAGTAATAGAGCTTAAAGAGGAACGGGTACCGGGCCATGCCCATGTGGTAGAACACGAGCCCGCCGATCAGGAGTACCAAAGCCAGAGCGAGCGTCACCCATCTGCCCGCGCGGCGCTTGCAGAGCCACGCGAACAGGCCGTCGAGAACGAGGCAGTAGAGCATCGCCGAGAGGAACCAGAGATGCTCCGAGTAGAGCGGCTGGTTGAAGAACAGGAACACGGAGAGGTTGTCCCACCGGAACGAGCTTTTCAGGTAGTTCAGCGCGCCCTGCAGATAGATGTAGCCGCTCATCCGGATCACCGCGTACCCGGCGCAGGCGAGCAGGAGCAAAAGCGCGATCTTCCCGATCTGCCGAAGGCGCCGCC
>CANQIG010000261.1 GCA_947623765.1 uncultured Clostridia bacterium
AAAAGATCAAGGAACACCTCGAAAAGACTGGCATCGGCCACCGGAAGGTCAACTACAAGCTGCGCGACTGGGTGTTCTCCCGCCAGCGCTACTGGGGCGAGCCGATCCCGATCGTACACTGCGACAAGTGCGGCTATGTGCCGATCCCGGAGAGCGAGCTGCCGCTCGTGCTGCCGCAGGTCGAATCCTACGAGCCGACCGACAACGGCGAGTCCCCGCTCGCGAAGATGACCGACTGGGTGGAGACCACCTGTCCGCACTGCGGCGGTCCCGCGCACCGCGAGACCGACACCATGCCGCAGTGGGCGGGCTCCTCGTGGTACTTCCTGCGCTACATGGACCCGGAGAACCGCGAGACGTTCGCCTCGAAGGAAGCGCTCGATTACTGGGGCCAGGTCGACTGGTACAACGGCGGCATGGAGCACACCACGCTCCATCTGCTATACAGCCGCTTCTGGCACAAGTTCCTCTACGACATCGGCGAGGTGCCGTTCCCGGAGCCGTACGCGAAGCGCACGAGCCACGGGATGATCCTCGGCGAGGACAACCAGAAGATGAGCAAGTCCCGCGGGAACGTCGTGAACCCGGACGATACCGTCCGCGATTACGGCGCCGACACGATGCGGATGTACGAGATGTTCATCGGCGACTTCGAGAAGGCCGCGCCGTGGAGCAGCGCCGGGATCAAGGGTTGCCGCCGGTTCATCGAGCGGTACTGGAACCTGCAGAACATCCTGATCGACGGCGGCATCCGCCCGGAGATGGAGAGCGCGTTCCACAAGGCGATCAAGAAGGTCACCGAGGACACCGAGAACCTGAAATTCAACACGGCCATCGCCGCGCTGATGACGTTGATGAACACGGTTTCCGACAACGGGAAGATCACGAAGGGCGAGCTCGCGGTGTTCACCCTGCTGATGAACCCGTTCGCGCCGCACGTCACCGAAGAGGTCTGGGAGGCGCAGGGCCTCGGGACCGGCATGGCGGCGGAGCAGAAATGGCCCGTGTACGACGAGTCGAAGTGCAGAGAGGACACGATCGAACTCGTCGTGCAGGTGAACGGCAAGCTGCGCGCGAAGCTCACCGTCCCGGCGGACGTCTCGAAGGAGGACGCGCTCGCCGCGGCGAAGGCGGAGCCGAAGATCGTGGGCGAGATCGGCGGGAAGACCGTCGTGAAGGAGATCTACGTCCCCGGAAAGCTCGTGAATATCGTTGTGAAGGGCTGAGGCCCTTGGAGGGGGACGCCGTTTGCGCGGCGTCCCCCGAACATTTGCGGGACCGGCGGCGGAAAGTTTTTCGACCGCTTTTTCAAAAGGTGGGGCCGGGCACTTGCAATCCGGCGGAAAATATGGTAGAATAAACAGGATATAAGCGGCGGCATGGCTGCCAAGGCAAAAGGCGGGTATGTATTTATGTCTGGACATTCCAAATGGAACAATATCAAGCGCAAGAAGGAAAAGGCGGACGGCGCGCGGGCGAAGATCTTCACGAAGATCGGCCGCGAGCTCGCCGTGGCCGTCAAGGAGGGCGGCAGCGGCGATCCGAACGCGAACTCCAAGCTGAAGGACGTGATTGCGAAGGCGAAGGCCAACAACGTCCCGAACGACAACATCGAGCGCATCATCAAGAAGGCGGCGGGCGAAGGCGGCGCGAACAACTACGAGAGCGTGACCTACGAGGGCTACGGCCCGGCCGGCGTCGCCGTGATTGTCGAAACGCTGACCGACAACCGCAACCGCACGGCGGGCGACGTCCGCCACTATTTCGATAAGTTCGGCGGCAACCTCGGCACCTCCGGGTGCGTCTCGTTCATGTTCCACGAAAAGGGCGTGATCGTCATCGAGCGCGAGGATCTCGACGAGGACAAAGTCATGGAGGACGCGCTGGAGGCCGGCGCCTCCGATTTCAGCGCCGACGAGGACGTCTTCGAGATCAGCACCGAGCCTTCGGATTTCACCGGCGTGTGCGAGGACCTCGAGGCGAAGGGGTATTCGTTCGTTTCCGCCGATGTGGAGATGGTCCCCGACACCTACACGACGCTGACCGATCCCGATCAGATCCAGAAGATGCAGAAGCTGATCGACAACCTCGAGGACAGCGACGACGTGCAGCAGGTCTGGCACAACTGGAATATGCCCGAGGAAGAAGACGAAGACTAAAAAACTGACGCTCCGAGCCGTTTCGTTCGGAGCGTTTTTTCGGAGGAAATATGCAGACACTACGACATCTGGTGGACCCGGTGGACCTGTCGCTCGAGGAGACGCACCGCCTGTTGGACCTCGCGGAGCGCATCGCGGACGACCGGACGGCGTTCTCCGACAAGTGCCGGGGGAAGATCCTCGCGACGCTGTTCTACGAGCCGAGCACGCGCACGCGCCTCAGCTTTGAATCCGCGATGCTGCGCCTCGGCGGGCAGGTGCTCGGGTTTTCGAGCGCACAGAGCAGCTCCGCCGCGAAGGGCGAGAGCGTCGCGGACACGATCCGCATGATCTCCTGCTACGCGGACATCGCCGCCATGCGGCACAACAAGGAGGGCGCGCCGCGCATCGCGGCGATGCACGCCTCGATCCCGGTCATCAATGCGGGCGACGGCGGGCACCAGCACCCGACGCAGACGCTCACCGACCTGATG
>CANQIG010000262.1 GCA_947623765.1 uncultured Clostridia bacterium
CCACATCTTCGACCGCATCAGCGCGCTGAGCGGCATCCAATTCGATTATGTCGCGCTGCCGGAAGGCGACGTCACCTACGACGACCTCCTCGACGGCGGCTTCGATCTGATCACGAGCGTCGAGTACAACCGGGAGAACCAGAAGGCCCGGGGCATCCTGATGTCCGACCCGTACATCTCCGGCCTGAAAGTGATCGTCGCGCGCGATGGGCTGGAGTTCCGCACCGACGCGAACTTCAAGGTCGCGCTCTCCACCGGCTCTCAGACGCTGCGCAAGGTGCTCAACGGCATCTACCCCAACTTTGAGCTCGTCGATTATCCCTCCCTCTCGGACTGCTTCAACGCGGTCAATTCCGGCGCGGCAGACCTGATGATCCAGAACCAGTACGTGGTGGAGTATTGGCTTGCGAAGCCCGTCTACGAAAAGCTGAAAGTCATTCCGGTCCTCGGGCTCGAGGACGAGCTCTGCTTCTCCGCGGTCGTCGCGTTCAACGGCGGCGAAGGCCCCTCCGAGGAGGACGGCCGCATCGCGGTCGACATCCTGAACAAGGCGATCCACAGCATCACCGAGGACGAGGTCGCGAGTTTCACCATCCAGGGCGTGATGGAAAACCAGTACAAGTACACGCTCGCCGATTTCCTGTACCGCTACCGCTTTGCGGCAGGCGTGCTCATCGTCTCCTCCCTCGTGATCGTGACGCTTGCGATCCTGCTCGCGTCTCTGCGCGTCCGGTTTGCGGAGAACCGCGCCGACGCGCGCGCGAAATCGCAGTTTCTCTCCACCATGAGCCACGAGATCCGCACGCCCTTGAACGGCCTGATCGGGCTCAACTACCTCATGGCCCAAAAGCTGGAGGACCGCGAGCGGCTCTCGGACTATCTCCGGCAGTCCACGGTGACGGCGAGATACCTGCTCTCGCTCGTCAACGACATTCTGGATATGTCGAAGCTCCAGGAAAAGCGGATGGACCTGACGCTCCGCCCGACGGACCTCCCTCTGGTGTTGGATACGGTGAGCGCCATCGTCCACAACGGGATGTCCGAAAAGGTGCTGCATTTCACGATGGACGCGGACCTGCCCTGGCCCTGCGTGCTCGCAGACGAGGTCCGCATCGAACAGGTGCTCCTGAACCTGCTGGACAACGCCCGCAAATTCACGCCGCGCGGCGGCAAGGTCGAGCTCCGCGTCATGCAGGAACAGACGAAAAACGGGAAGATCCGCACCTCAGTCACGCTTTCGGACACCGGGCGCGGGATGAGCGAGGAGTTCCAGAAGCATATTTTTGAGGCGTTCAGCCGGGAACTGGACACCGTGTCGAAGGGCAATCAGGGCACAGGGCTCGGCCTTCCCATCAGCCGCAATCTCGCCCAGCTCATGGGCGGCGATCTGACGCTCACCAGCCGCGCGGGCGAGGGCAGCGTCTTCACGTTCACGTTCCTCGCGGAACCGGCCGAGCTCCCACAAAAGGACCCCCCGGCGGCGGAGCCCGAACCGCGGCCCCATACCCGCATTCTTGTCGCGGAGGACAACGAGCTCAACGGCGAGATCATTCTGGATCTGCTCGACGGCGCGGGCTATGCGGCGGACCTCGCGGAAAACGGCAGGAAGGCGCTCGAGATGTTCTCGGCGTCCGCGCCGGGAACCTACGGCTTTATCCTGATGGATCTGACCATGCCCGAGATGGACGGTTTTGCGTCCGCAAAGGCGATCCGCGCGCTGGAACGGCCCGACGCTGCGTCGGTGCGCATCATCGCCTGCACCGCGAATACGCTGCCCGATGACAGGCGGCGCGCGCTCGAAAGCGGCATGGACGATTTCCTCGCGAAGCCCGTCGACATCGACGAACTGCTCGAAAAGATCACCGGGCCGCAGGGCCCGGAGGCGTCCTGACCGCCGTACCTCTCTATACCCTTTTGACGCGCGGCGCAGTTCCCTGCCCCGTGCGGCTTTTTGCACTTTTGACCTGTTTTTATCGGAGGTTTTTATGAACACGCTTCTCCGCTCGCACGCCGACGCCATTGTCCGTTCCTCCATCGCCGCCGTCCAGCCGGACGCCGCCGTGCGGCGGGCGCTCACCGGCAGGACGTTCCCTGGCCGCGTCGTGCTCGTCTCCGTCGGCAAGGCCGCCTGGCAGATGGCAAAAGCCGCCCACGACTGTCTCGGCGGCCTCATCGACAAGGGCGTCATCGTCACGAAATACGGCCACGCGAAGGGCCCCATCGCAGATCTCGACTGCTATGAGGCGGGCCACCCCGTCCCGGACGAGAACTCCTTCGCCGCGACGCAGGCCGTGATCGAGCTCGTTTCCGACCTCTCCGCCGAAGACACGGTGCTGTTCCTGCTCTCCGGCGGGGGCAGCGCGCTCTTTGAAAAGCCGCTGATCCCGGGGGACGTGCTGCAGGACGTCACCGCGCAGCTGCTCGCCTGCGGCGCGGACATCGTGGAGATGAACACCGTGCGCAAGCGCCTTTCCGCCGTGAAGGGCGGGCGGTTCGCGGCGCTCTGCGCCCCGGCGCAGGTCTTCTCCGTCGTGCTCTCGGACATCCTCGGCGACCTGCTCGATATGATCGCCTCCGGCCCCGCTGCGCCGGACACCTCCACCTCG
>CANQIG010000263.1 GCA_947623765.1 uncultured Clostridia bacterium
ATAATGCACCTCCGAACTCATTATACTGTATTTCAAGTCAATTGTAAAGAGAAATTATTTATGACGCTTACTATAAAATTTATAATTTTCCTGCCCGTTCTGCCGCAAGAGCGATTCCCCGCGCGCGTCTTCCGCGTGCCGCCGGAATACGTTTTGCAGATCGTGACCCCGCGGCGAACCGGCCCTTGCCCGCGCCACCGGGCAACGGCCCCCGCCAGCGCGCCCCGCTCTTTTGGCGGAATGACCGCAGGGAAAGCAATTAGAAAGTCTGTCCCGTTCTGCCGCAGGAACGGTTCCCCGCACGCGTCTTCCACGTGCCGCCGGGATACGTTTTGCAGAGCGTGACTCCGCATCGAAACTGCCATTGTCCGTGAAACGGGCGGACATAATATAGAAGCCGCGCTTTCGTTTGGAAAGCACGAAAAAGGAGGGAAGTCTATGAAAAAAGGCTGGCACGGGTACCTGCTGATCGCGCCGATGCTGTGCGGCTGCATCCTGTTCTACATCGCGCCGTTCTTCCTCGTGATCCGGTATTCGTTCGTCGAGGGCTACGGGACGAGCGGCCGCTTCACCGGGTTCGCGCACTATGCGTCGCTGCTCGAGAACGAGATGTTCCTCTCGGCGTTCGGGAACACGATGCGGTTCCTCGCGGTCGCGCTGCCGTCGATCATGGTGCTCTCCTACGCGGTGGCCCTGCTGCTCAAGGCCGGGATCGGGGGAAACAACCTCCTCAAATCCGTCTTCCTGCTGCCGTACATCATGCCGGTCGCGGGGACAGTCATGCTGATCGACCTGCTGTTTTCCGAGAGCGGCGTGCTCAACGGCGTGCTCGCGGCGCTGCATTTGCCCGTCGCGGACTGGCTGAATTCGCCGCAGTCGTTCTGGATCGTACTCCTGCTCTATCTCTGGAAGAGCACCGGGTACAGCGCGATCCTGCTCCTCGCGGGGCTCGTCACGATCCCCGGCGAGCAGTATGAGGCCGCCGACCTCGACGGCGCGTCCGGCTGGAAGAAGTTCCGCTTCATCACGACGCCGCAGATGTGGCAGTCGGTGTTCGTCGCGCTCGTGTTTTCCGTCATCAACGCGTTCAAGTGCTTCCGCGAGATCTTCCTCATCGGCGGCGAGCACCCGCACCCCGACATCTATATGCTGCAGCATTTCATCAACAACAGCTTCCAGAACCTCAACTACGCGCGGCTCGCGGTCGCGTCGGTGCTGCTGTTCGTGATCTTCGCCTCGGTGTTCGCGGTGCTCTACGCGTGGATCAACCGCAGGGGAAAGGGGGATGGAGAGCCGTGAAAAAGCGTTCCGCATTCCGCACGTTCTGTCTCATCGCCGTCTGCGTGCTCTGCGTGACGGCGGTCGTCCCGTTCGTCTACGTCCTCTGGCTGAGCTTTTTCGGGGGCGGGGCGTTCACCTGCCTCGGCTATTACGACGTGTTCCTCGCCGCGCCGACGTACCTCCTGCGCTTTTGGATGTCGCTCACGCTCGCGGCGGTCATCGCGCTCGGGCAGCTCCTGTTCTCCGTCTTCGCGGCGTACGGCTTCGCCAAGTACCGCTTCCGCGGCCGCCGCGTGATCTTCTTCCTTTTGATGATGGTGATGGTCCTGCCGCTGCAGGTGACGCTCGTCCCGAACTACATCATGCTCGACCGGCTGCGCCTGCTCGATACGTACGCGGCGCTCATCCTCCCGGCGGTCTTCTCGCCGCTCGGGACGTTCATCCTGACGCAGTGCTTCGGCGCGGTGCCGGACGCGGTCCCGGAGGCCGCCGCGCTCGACGGCGCGGGCGTCTTCCGCACGATCTTATCCGTGATCTGCCCGATGAACAAGAGCGGCCTCGTCTGCGCGGCGCTGCTCTCGTTCCTCGACGGCTGGAACATGGTGGAGCAGCCGATCGTCTATCTGCGGGATTTCGAGAGCTACCCGCTCTCCGTCGCGCTCGCGTACGCGCCCCCCGCCGGGACGACGGTGCAGTTCGTCTGCTGCCTGCTGGTGCTGCTGCCGCCGCTGTTCCTCTTCACCCGCTATAACACCGAGCTCGTCGAGGGCATCGCCCTCGCGGAGATCAAGGGATAGGGGGCGCACCGATGAAAAAAGTCATGCTCTGCATCTTTTCCCTGATTTTCATTCTGTTCGCCGCTTGTACCGGGGTGTCGTTCCTCGTGGAGGACTGGATGACCCCGGAGGTCGCCGTCGCGTCGGCGCGGAACCGCTCGGAGGAGACCGGGATTTATCCCGAATCCCTCCCCGCAGCCCCCGCATCCGCTCCGCCCGCCGGAACGACGGTGCAGTTCGTCTGCAGCCTGCCCGTGCTGCTGCTGCCTTTCTTCACCCGCTATAACACCGAGCCTGCCGAGGACGTCCCCCTCGCGCAATCGCGGAACCTCTCAGTGGAGACCGGAACGCAGCCCGAAGCGCTCCCCGCAGGCCTCGCATCCGCGTCCCCCGCCGGGATGGCGGCGCGGTTCGTCTGCTGCCTGCCCGTGCTGATTCTATTCCTCTTCACCCGCTATAACGCCGAGCCCGTCGAGGGCATCGCCCTCGCGCAATCGCGGAACCTCTCAGTGGAGACCGGAACGCAGCCCGAAG
>CANQIG010000264.1 GCA_947623765.1 uncultured Clostridia bacterium
TCGTGATTGCCGGGGATATTTCCTGGGCAATGAAGCTCGAGGGGACGGAGCGGGACTTCGCTTTTTTGGATTCGCTCCCCGGGACGAAGCTCCTGCTCAAGGGAAATCACGATTTCTGGTGGTCCACACGGAGGAAAATCGAGACTTTCTTCGCGGAAAAGGGCTTCTCGTCGCTTCGGCTCATCTTCAACTCCGCCGAGCGGGTGGGTGAGATCGCGGTCTGTGGGACCAGAGGCTGGCTGTATAACGCCGGGACCGAGGAGGACCGGAAGATCGTCGCGCGGGAAAACGGCAGGCTGAACGCCTCGCTGGCATCCGCAAAGGTCTGTGGGGGAAAGCCGGTCGTGTTCCTTCACTATCCGCCGGTGTATGACAACGCGGTGACGGAACCGTTTCTCGACACGATGATTGCCTATGGGGTGACGGACTGTTACTTCGGGCATATCCACGGCGGGTTCGCGGCGCGGAAAGCGCCGGTCGGGGAGTACCGCGGCGTGCGGATGCACCTGATCTCCGCGGACCATGTGAAATTTGTCCCGCAGCTGGTCCGGTGCGAAGTGTAAATATTTTTTGAAAAAATCCGTTTGGTGCTGGCGCTTCACGGAAATGTGTGGTATAATGTCCCTAAAATGCGGGTTTTGTGCCAAGACAGGGCTGCGCGGCGATCCTTTGCCCGCAGATCTGACCGATTTGGACAAAACTCGGCTGGAGGGGCCGGACCGCTGCCCGCGCCGCGATGGAGCGTTTTATTATTGAGGAGTTTCGGGCGATGCCCGACAGAAAGGAAAGAGAACCATCCATGAATCTCACAGGAAAGAACCAGAAAGAGACGAACCGCTTTGAGCTGACCTTTGAAGTCCCCGCAGAGGACTTCCAGAAAGCCATTGAGGATGCGTACCATGCGAACCGCAGCCGCTACAATGTGCCGGGATTCCGGCGCGGCAAGGCGCCGAGATCCTATATCGAGCGCTATTACGGGGAGAGCGTGTTTTTTGAGGATGCGGTGGATAAGCTGTTCCGTCCCGCCGTTTCGGACGCGATCGAGGCTTCCGAACTCGAGGTGATCCATGTGGGACAGGCGGACGTCACCGACATCGGCAGAGAGACCGGCGTGAAGTTCAGCGTCGAGGTCGTCACGAAGCCCGAGATCGAGATCAAGGACTACAAGGGCATCGAGGCGAAGAAGCATCTCCATCCCGTCACCGACGAGGATGTGGAGAAGGAGCTCGGACGCGTTCAGGACCGCAACTCCCGTATGGTGACCGTGGACGACCGCGCTGCCGAGACCGGCGACACCGTCGACATCGACTACGAGGGCTTCTGCGAGGGCGTGGCTTTCGACGGCGGCAAGGCGGAGAACTATTCCCTGAACCTCGGCTCCAATACGTTCATCCCGGGCTTCGAGGATCAGATCGTCGGGCACAGCACGGGAGACGAGTTCGATGTGAACGTCACGTTCCCCGAGGAGTACCATGCCGAGAACCTCAAGGGCAAGCCCGCCGTGTTCAAAGTGAAGCTCCACGAGATCAAGAAGAAGGAGCTGCCGGAGCTCGACGACGAGTTCGCGAAGGACGTCAGCGAGTTCGACACGCTGGAGCAGTATAAGGCCGACATCCGCGAGCACCTGACGAAGGACCGCGAGCAGGCCGCGAACGCCGAGGTGGAGAACCAGCTCGTCGAGGCGCTCGTCGCGAAGGTCGAAGGCGAGATTCCGCCCGAGATGTACGACAACGAGGCCGAGGAGAACGTCAGCAGCTTCGCGTACCGCCTGCAGGCGCAGGGCCTTGACCTCCAGACCTATCTCAAGTACACGGGGATGGACGTCAATGCGCTCAAGGAGCAGTTCAAGCCGCAGGCCGAGCAGCAGGTGAAGATCCGCCTCGCGCTCGAGAAGATCGCGGCGAACGAGAACCTCGAGCCCACCGAGGAGGCGGTCGCCGGCGAGTTCAAGAAGATGGCCGAGGCGTATCAGATGGAAGAGGACCGCGTGCGCGAGCTCGTGGGCGACACGCAGGTCAAAGCGGATCTTCGTAGCCAGATGGCGCTGGACTTCGTGAAGGCGAACGCGAACGTCACAGAAGAGGAATAAATCCGTAAATTCACTGTAAACTAGAAAGAGCGCGTTTGGCGCTTCAAGGCGAGGTTCGCCGCACCGCGTGTTTTCCGCGTGCGGCGAATTTCCGGGAAAGGAAGGTTTTCTATGAGCTTGGTCCCTTACGTTGTGGAACAGACGAGCCGCGGCGAGCGCTCGTACGATATTTTTTCCCGACTGCTGAACGACCGCATCATCATGCTGCACAACGAGGTCAACGACACGACTGCGAGCCTTGTTGTGGCGCAGCTCCTCTATCTCGAGGGGCAGGACCCGGATAAGGACATCAGCCTGTACATCAACAGCCCGGGCGGCGTCATCACCGCCGGCATGGCGATCTATGACACGATGAATTACATCAAGTGCGACGTCTCCACCATCTGCATCGGCATGGCGGCCAGCATGGGCGCGTTCCTGCTTGCGGCGGGGACGAAGGGCAAGCGCTTTGCGCTGCCAAACGCCGAGATCATGATCC
>CANQIG010000265.1 GCA_947623765.1 uncultured Clostridia bacterium
CCGGAAAACGTCCTCGACGCGGACGGCATTCTGCAAAAAGGCGTCCTCATCCGCCACTTGATCCTCCCGGGCCACACGAAAAACTCCGTCGCGGCGCTCGAGCTGCTGCACCGGGAGTTTCCCGAAACGCCGGTCAGTCTCATGGCGCAGTACACGCCGATGGGACGCGTATGTACGGACGACCGCTTTGCCGACCTCAGGCGGCCCATCACCGCGCGGGAGCGCAACAAGGTGCTCGACGTGATGCTCGCGCTCGATCTGCCCGGCTACTACCAATCCAGAAAAAGCGCCGGGGATGCCCTCATCCCCGACTTCACCCAATTCGACCGGACGGCGACCGGCGATCCCCCCGAAAGGAGAACCCCATGAAGCCCGCGCTCCGAATCTTTTCCGATCTCGAAAAGCTGCGCCTTTCCGACCGCGCCGACCTTCTCCCGGAGTTTCCCGGCCGCTCGGCGCTCTGGAACGAGGAGATCGCTTTTCAGTGCGCCGTCCACGGCGACGGCGAATTTCCCGTGCGGATCAACGCGCCGCCGGGCGTCGTCCCGACGGTGTACCGCGTCGGGGAGGTCCCCTGCGGCCTGCCCTGCTACCCCGAGCCCGACCGCCATGACGCGGACTACCTCTCGACGGAGCCCGGCCTCTTCCCGGACGTGCTTTTCCCCTTGGAGGACGGCAGCCTCACCGTCGGGAAGCGCGCGACGCTCTGGGTCTCGCTCTTCGTCGAGCCCGGCGCGCCCGCCGGTCCCCATACAATTACGCTCTCCGTCGGCGGGGAGGAGGCGCGGTTCACCCTCACGGTCGTCCCCGTATCCCTGCCGAAGCAGGCGCTGACGGTGACGCAGTGGTTCCACACGGACTGCATCGCGTCGCTCCACCGCGTCCCGGTTTACTCCGAGGCGCACTGGGCGCTGCTCGAAAAGTATATGCGCTGCGCCGCAGAGCACGGGATCGATATGCTCCTCACGCCGGTGCTCACGCCCGCGCTCGATACCGCCGTCGGCGGCGAGCGCCCCTGCACGCAGCTTGTGGAGATCGAAGTCCTGCCAGACGGCGGGTACGCGTTCGATTTCTCGAAGCTCGAGCGCTGGGTCTGCCTCGCGCGCTCCTGCGGGATCGAAAAGTTCGAGATCTCCCATCTCTTCTCGCAGTGGGGCGCGAAGTTCGCGCCGAACATCTACGCCTTAGTGAACGGCGTGCGCCGCCGCGTCTTCGGCTGGGACACGGAAGCGGCTTCGCCCGCCTATACGCGCTTTCTCGGCGCGCTGCTCCCGGCGCTGACCGCCGCGCTCGAGAAGCTCCGCGTCCCGAAGGAAAACGTGATGTTCCACATCTCCGACGAGCCCGGGGAGCAGGACCTCCCCGCGTACCGCGCCGCGAAGGCATCGGTCGCGCCGTACCTTGCGGGGTACACGGTCCGCGACGCGCTCTCGTCGTTCTGGCTCTATGAGTCCGGCGCAGTGGAGCACCCCGTGGTCTCGAACGACCACATCGCGCCGTTTTTGGCGCACGGCGTGCCCAATCTCTGGACCTATACCTGCTGCGGCCAGTGCGTCGACGTCTCCAACCGCTTCCTCGCGCTCCCGTCGTGGCGAAACCGCATCCTCGGCGCGCAGATGTGGCTGCACGGCGTGACCGGCTACCTGCACTGGGGGTTCAATTTCTGGTACACGCAGCATTCCCTCGCGGTGGTCGATCCCTTCACGACGACCGACGCGGGCGGGGCGTTCCCCGGCGGGGACGCGTTCTCCGTCTATCCCGGCGAGGACGGCCCGCTGCCGTCGCTCCGCCTCAAGGTGTTCCGCGCCGCGCTTTCCGATCACCGCGCGCTCTCCCTGCTCGAATCGCGCGTTGGGCGGGAGAAGACCGTCTCCCTGCTCGAAAACGGCGCGCGCATGACCTTTTCCTCGTACCCGCGCGGCGCAGGGTACATCCTCGGCCTGCGCGAGCGGGTCGACCGGGCCATCGGCGAGAGCCTTTGACCCCGCCGGGCGGAAACGTCCGGGGCGTTCGGCCGTCATCCCCGCCGGACGCCGCACTGCAAAACGATTTCATTTGGAGGACCAAAGACAATGTGGTTTTTATTCTCGCTGATCGCGATCATTTGCTGGGGCGGAAGCGATTTCTTCTCGAAGCTCGGCGCAGACCCGAAGGATAAGTTCAGCCATGTGCGCATGGTGACGGTCGTGGGCGTCGTGATGGGCCTGCACGCGGTCTTCACCATGATCTACGAATACGCCGCGAACGGCACGGTGTACGACCCGATGAGCTTCGTCACCTACCTGCCGGTCGCCTTCCTCTACATCCTCGCGATGGTGCTCGGCTACGCCGGGCTGCGCTACATCGAGCTCTCCGTCTCCTCGCCGATCTGCAATTCCTCCGGCGCGGTCGCGGTGCTGCTCTGCGCGGTCTTTCTCCACCAGACGATGGAGGTCCCGCAGATGGTCGCCGTCACGCTCATCATCCTCGGCATCTTCCTGCTCTCGATCGCGGAAAAGCGCAGCGAGGACCGCGAGCGCTACTACCGGGGCGAGGTCGTGGACCGCAAATATCAGGTCGG
>CANQIG010000266.1 GCA_947623765.1 uncultured Clostridia bacterium
GTTGACTTCCTGCAGCACTACGCCGAGCGTGTGGCGCAGGTCGGGCTTCTTGATCTTATTGATGTTGATTCCGTCGTAGCGGATCTTGCCGTCGGCGATGTCGTAGAACCGGTTGATGAGGTTCGTGATTGTCGTCTTGCCGGCGCCGGTCGCGCCGACGAACGCGAACTTCTGGCCGGGCTCCGCCGTGAGGGAGATGTCGAACAGGACCGTCTTCTCCGGGACGTACGCGAAATCTACGTCGTGGAGCGTGACCTCGCCCTGCAGCCAAGTGTACGTCGTCGTGCCGTCCTCATGCGGGTGCTTCCACGCCCAGAGGCCCGTGTGGTGCTGGACCTCGCGGATGGAGCCGTCCGACATCTTCGCCGCGTTGACCAGCGTGACGTAGCCGTCGTCCTGCTCCGGCTCCTCGTCGAGGAGGGAGAAGATGCGCTGCGCGCCGGCGAGCGCCATGATGACCGAGGAGATCTGCTGGGTCACCTGGTTGATCGGCATGATGAAGCTGCGGGAGAGCTGGAGGTAGGAGGCGATCGAGCCGAGCGTCATGACGCTCATGCCCGTGATCGTCAGGTTCGGGGCGTGCGTCAGCGCGAGGACACCGCCGACGATCGCGATGATGACATAGAGCAGATAGCCCATGAAGTTGTTGATCGGGCCGATGATGTTCGCAAAGCGGTTCGCGCGGGAGGCATTGTCGAACAGCTCGTCGTTGCGGCGGTCGAACTCGTCGCGCGCCTGCGGCTCGTGACAGAACACCTTGACGACCTTCTGGCCGTTGACCGTCTCCTCGACGAAGCCGTTGACGCTCGCGAGGGACTGCTGCTGCTTCATGAAGAAGCCGCCGCTCTGCACGGTGATCTTGCCCGTCACCTTGAACATGAAGAACAGGAACAGGATGCAGACGATCGTCAGCCAGACGCTGATGATGCACATCGAGACGAAGACGGAGATGATCGAGAAGAGCGAGTTGATCGTCTGCGGGATGCTCTGCGAGATGAGCTGGCGCAGCGTGTCGGTGTCGTTCGTGTAGTAGCTCATCACGTCACCGTGGGTGTGCTGGTCGAAATACTTGATCGGGAGCGATTGCATGTGGGTGAACATATCGTCGCGGATCTTTTTCAGCGTGCCCTGCGAGACGACCGCCATCACGCGCGTGTGGATCAGGGAGGCGGCCGCGCCGATGATGTAGATCGCTGCCATCTGGATCAGGACGACGAGCAGGCCGGAGAAGTCCGGGTTCGCGACAAGGAGCAGCGGGGCGATGTAATCGTCGATCAGTGTGCGCAGGAACAGGGAGGAGATGACGCTCGAGAACGAGGTCGCGAGGATGCAGATCAGCACGATGATGAGCTGCGTCCGATAGGGCTTCATGTAGGAGAGAAGGCGGACCATCGTCTTCTTGTCGAACATCTTGATGGAGTCCTTCATGGAAAGGCGCGGGCCGGGCCCTCTGCCGGGACCGCGGCGCTGCGGCATGGGCATGGGCGGCTTTCCGTTCTGCCCGCCGGGCGCGTTCGTCTTCGGGGCGGTCTGAGGCGCGTTGTTAGGCGATGGCATTCTCTTCGTCTCCTTTCGTCTGGGATTCGTAGACCTCGCGGTAGATCTCGCTGGTCTGCATCAGTTCTTCGTGGCGGCCCTGCGCGACGATCTTGCCGTCGTCGAGGACGAGGATGATGTCCGCGTCCTGCACGGAGGCGATGCGCTGGGCAATGATGATCTTCGTGGTGTCCGGGATCTCGGAGCGGAACGCCGCGCGGATGAGCGCGTCGGTGCGGGTGTCGACGGCACTGGTCGAGTCGTCGAGGATGAGGATCTTCGGGTGCTTCAAAAGCGCTCGCGCGATGCAAAGGCGCTGCTTCTGCCCGCCGGAGACGTTCGTGCCGCCCTGCTCGATGTACGTGTCGTAGCCGTCCGGGAAATTGCGGATGAATTCGTCGGCCTGCGCGAGCTTGCAGACGTGCTCGATGGCCTCGTCGCTCGCGTTCTCGTCGCCCCAGCGGAGGTTGTCTTTGATCGTGCCGGAGAACAGTTCGTTCTTCTGCAGCACCATCGCGACCGCGCCGCGCAGGGCGTCGAGGTCGTATTCCTTGACGTTCACGCCGCCGACCTTGACGCTGCCCTGATGGACGTCGTAGAGGCGGGGGATGAGCTGCACGAGGCTCGATTTCGAGGAGCCCGTGCCGCCGATGATGCCGACCGTCGCGCCGGCGGGGATGTGCAGGTTGACGTTGTGGAGCACCGGCTTCGTGTTCTTTTTGCCGTAGGTGAAGAAGACGTTCTCAAAGTCGATGGAGCCGTCCGGCACGTCCTCCCGCGCATTTTCGGGGGTGGAGATGTCCGGGACCTCGTCGAGGATCTCGACGGTGCGCTCGCCCGCCGCGCGGGCCATCGTCAGCATGACGAAGATCATCGAGAGCATCATCAGGCTGCTCAGGGACTGCATCGCGTAGGAGATGAGGGAGAGCAGCTCGCCGGTGGAAAGGCCGGTCGCCGCGTCGCCGCCGGAGGCCACGATCGCCCGTGCGC
>CANQIG010000267.1 GCA_947623765.1 uncultured Clostridia bacterium
CCCCGTGTGGGGCGCGACCGCTCATCCCCTGCTTTCCGACGTGTTGCCCTTTTATTTCTATCCACGCGCCCCGTGTGGGGCGCGACTTCCTTTTATCTTATCGGGCTTCAAATCGCAATATTTCTATCCACGCGCCCCGTGTGGGGCGCGACATATTGGCTCCCTGTTCTTCCCCGGGTATATCATGATTTCTATCCACGCGCCCCGTGTGGGGCGCGACGTCAATTCCGCGTTTGACGCTCTCATGGATGTTATTTCTATCCACGCGCCCCGTGTGGGGCGCGACTTGGATGTACTTGCTACCTTTTATGATACAATAATTTCTATCCACGCGCCCCGTGTGGGGCGCGACATCGTGCTTCTCACAGCCGTCAATGTTCCACTTATTTCTATCCACGCGCCCCGTGTGGGGCGCGACTTGCACCGAAAGCCGTCACGTGGAGCACCGACAAGATTTCTATCCACGCGCCCCGTGTGGGGCGCGACAAATTGCCCCAATTGTTCGAAGATGTGCACATAATTTCTATCCACGCGCCCCGTGTGGGGCGCGACCTTACGAGATATTCAAACTGTTCATCGATTGAATATTTCTATCCACGCGCCCCGTGTGGGGCGCGACGCGCAGAGAACTCCGGTTCTTATTTCTTGCGATATTTCTATCCACGCGCCCCGTGTGGGGCGCGACAAAGTACAATATGGCCGGTGTTGCGTCGTTCACATTTCTATCCACGCGCCCCGTGTGGGGCGCGACGTGTACGCATAGGAAAACCAATAAACACCGTAGGATTTCTATCCACGCGCCCCGTGTGGGGCGCGACCGCCAAACGGGTATCACGTTGATAGAGATAGCGATTTCTATCCACGCGCCCCGTGTGGGGCGCGACCGACGCAGGCCGAAGTGCCGATGGAGTTTTGGAGCATTTCTATCCACGCGCCCCGTGTGGGGCGCGACCTTCTCACTTCGTCGGTCATCTGCCTCAACGCCTCGATTTCTATCCACGCGCCCCGTGTGGGGCGCGACGGCGTTGTGAAAAAGGATCAGGACAAAGAATTTATATTTCTATCCACGCGCCCCGTGTGGGGCGCGACCGCGGATGTGGAGCCGTGGGAAAAGGAGGAAAGCGAATATTTCTATCCACGCGCCCCGTGTGGGGCGCGACGCTGTTGCGGGATCAGCGCCTGGTTGAGCGCCCAGCATTTCTATCCACGCGCCCCGTGTGGGGCGCGACCCCCCACCCGGTCCGGGGCCGGGGCCTACACCGAAATTTCTATCCACGCGCCCCGTGTGGGGCGCGACCACGCAGGGACAGACAGCCACTTTTGCGTTTGAATTTCTATCCACGCGCCCCGTGTGGGGCGCGACAGCCCAAGCAGGGAGGGAAACGCCATAGAGCCAAAATTTCTATCCACGCGCCCCGTGTGGGGCGCGACCACCGTGCGACGCCGCTTTCATCCTCTGCGACCCATTTCTATCCACGCGCCCCGTGGGGGGCGCGACAGATCGCCGCCCGCATCCAATGGTGGACGATCCAATTTCTATCCACGCGCCCCGTGGGGGGCGCGACACGGTCAGTGGGTATCACTACGACCTGTATTGCCCATTTCTATCCACGCGCCCCGTGGGGGGCGCGACGGCTCATATTCCCATTTTATACCCATAGCATCAAAATTTCTATCCACGCGCCCCGTGGGGGGCGCGACCTTGTGGACCTGCTTTCCCAGTGATTTGCACAAAGATTTCTATCCACGCGCCCCGTGGGGGGCGCGACGGGGCCTGACCCGGACGGCACGCACAGGCCAACATTTCTATCCACGCGCCCCGTGGGGGGCGCGACGCTGCGCATTGGCGACGTGCTGGGGCTGCGGACCATTTCTATCCACGCGCCCCGTGGGGGGCGCGACAAGAGATGGATTGACCTTTACGGTTGGACGGGATATTTCTATCCACGCGCCCCGTGGGGGGCGCGACTTTTGAACATAATCTTTTGCAGTCTTATGTTGATAATTTCTATCCACGCGCCCCGTGGGGGGCGCGACGTAGACACCGGTTCCTTCGTTGGTCATTTCGTGACATTTCTATCCACGCGCCCCGTGGGGGGCGCGACGGGAACGCTTTCCGAAGTTCGTCCGCCCACGCTTGCAATTTCTATCCACGCGCCCCGTGGGGGGCGCGACCAAACACGCAACCGCATTTCTGGCACTCAAAGAATTTCTATCCACGCGCCCCGTGGGGGGCGCGACGAATATATAACGCAAGGGAACGAAATTGAATATGATTTCTATCCACGCGCCCCGTGGGGGGCGCGACGCCAGCCTGACAACCGACCTGCAATTCTTCGTTTCATTTCTATCCACGCGCCCCGTGGGGGGCGCGACCGCTTGCAGTATATCATTGACGATGAGAAAAAAGATTTCTATCCACGCGCCCCGTGGGGGGCGCGACGTGCTCCCAAATCGAGACGCTATATCCATAAGCACATTTCTATCCACGCGCCCCGTGGGGGGCGCGACTTCCCTGCCGTCCTCAAATTCGCGCAGCATCTCGTATTTCTATCCACGCGCCCCGTGGGGGGCGCGACCGTGTAGTGTTCCGGGTAATTTACAGCATCGGATTATTTCTATCCACGCGCCCCGTGGGGGGCGCGACTGATTCCGAAAAAGTTCTTGACTGCATCGTTAATAATTTCTATCCACGCGCCCCGTGGGGGGCGCGACCCATCCATGCGCACTTTTGATTATATCGAGCGTGTATTTCTATCCACGCGCCCCGTGGGGGGCGCGACGGGTCATGTACTTTTGACACAGGCGTACACCTTATTTCTATCCACGCGCCCCGTGGGGGGCGCGACCCACGGTGAATCACGGTGAATCACGGCTTGAAATAATTTCTATCCACGCGCCCCGTGGGGGGCGCGACTTCAGTTGACGAACCATAAGAAAACACTGACAAAGATTTCTATCCACGCGCCCCGTGGGGGGCGCGACTTCGGCGGCAATATCGCGATCCCGGACGGCGGGGATTTCTATCCACGCGCCCCGTGGGGGGCGCGACCAATCCCATAATTACAGGATGCTAGCTTCGACTGATTTCTATCCACGCGCCCCGTGGGGGGCGCGACAGCAAACGTCCACAATTCTTTTGCAAAAACTGCGGCGTGTTGCACAAAAACGATCTTCCGAAATGCCGGAACGCCCCCTCCGCGCGCGTGCACGCGGGGGAAACCGTCCGATTTCGGAGCTTTTTGCGGTGCGAACGGCGCGGCATTTTTCTGCGCGCTTCGGTTTCGCACCGTCAGACCAGGAGAAGGCCCTCCGGCTCGTAGCTGGGCTTTGCGCCGAAATGTTCCACCTTGTTCTGGTAGCGGTCCCCCAGCCGGTAGAACCGCAGGCTGTCCTTCTCTTCGTCGATCAGGGCGAGCAGTGTCGCCTGCAGTTTTGCGTACTGCGCCGCGTCCACAAGACACTCGAACACGGAATTTTGGACGCGCTGCCCATAGTTGACGCACTGCTTTGCGACCTGCCGAAGGCGCTTCCTGCCCGCGGCGTCCGATGTGTTCACATCGTAGGTGATGAGTACCAGCATACGCTTTCCCTCACTTCCAGAGAAACGGCGGGTATGCGTCGAGATCGCCCCGAAGATACCGCGCGAGCAGCAGGGCCTGCACGAAGGGCACCAGGCCCCACTGCATCTTTTCCTTGAGATACGGGTGGGTGATGGACTCCGCGAGGCGGCTCTGCCAGGCGGCGAGGAACGCCTTTCTGCCCTCCTCCGTGAGCCACACCGCGCCGCCGGGCTGGCGGTCGAAGTGCTCCTTGCGGAGGACCCGGTTGTTGATGAGCGTCAGGACGAACCGGTCCGCGAAAAGCGGCCGCAGCTCCTCCATCAGGTCGAGCGAGAGGGAGGCGCGCCCCGGCCGGTCCCGGTGGAGGAACCCGACGTACGCGTCGAGCCCCACGCTCTCGAGTGCGGCGGCGCACCGGTTCGCAAGGAGGGAATACGCGAACGAGAGCAGCGCGTTGATGGGGTCGAGCGGCGGGCGGCGCGACCGCCCCGTGAACGCGAAGACCTCCTTCTGGTTCAGGATCATCTCGTTGAACGCGCCGAAGTAGACCGCCGCAGCCTCTCCTTCCAGCCCGCGGAGCGACCCGAGGTCCTCCGCCTCGAGAATGGGGGAGAGGCTTTCCGCGAGCAGTCCCGACGCGTGCGCGAGCGCGTCGTCGTTCACGCGCATCGCGTGGTCGCGGCGGGTGCGTTCGATGCTCCACCGGCTGTTGTAGACCTTCCCGAACAGGAAGCTCCGCGCGGGCAGCAGGCTCTGCGCTTCGTCGTCGGAGACGCGGTACTGCGTCTTGCGCAGCAGGACGTTTCCCGGGTTCTGTCCCGTGGTCCGCGCGAGGAACCGCCCGCGCGGCGTCAGGAATGCAAGGTTGATCCCGTCATTGGCGCACTTTCCCATGAGCGCCGGGCTCGCGCCCTTGTAGGAGAAGCAGAGGATGCTCTCGAGCGTGTGCAGCGGGAACTGCCCTTTCTTCTCCTCTCCGGCGAGGACGAGCACCGTTTCCCCCTCGAGCGCGAGATAGCAGTCCTCGCTGAGGACGAACAGCGTGTTCAGCAGCTTTCTCATGCAAAGTCCTCCTCTCCGGGAAGATGCGCCTTGAGATATGCCGAGGCGGCGCGCGTTTTCTCGAGCCGGGGCAGGCAGATGTCCTTGAGCGAACAGGATGCGCAGCCCTTCTGCCGCACGGTTTTCGGCGTCGCGCCGCGGTTGTAGAGCGCTGCCATTTCCCGGAGCACGGATTCCGTGCGGTCGCGGAGCGCGCGGTCGAGCGCAACGCGCGTGCGGCGGCGCGGCTCCCCGTAAAAGAGGCTCCCCTCGGGGATCTCGCAGAGCAGCATCTCCTCGAGGCACATCGCCTGCGCGCAGAGCTGCAGCTCGTCCGCGCCGTACTCGTTCGGCTTTCCGCGCTTGTATTCGACCGGGTACGGCTTCCAGAGTCCCTCGCGCCCGGCGAGCGGGATGCCCGCCGGGTCGCGGTGAAATTCCACCACATCGCAGACGCCCTGTACGCGCAGGCGGTGGGAGACGACCCGCAGCCCGCGCCAGATCAGCGTGTCGCCGCGGCTCTCGAACTGCCGTTCATCGTGCGCGCGGCTGTGGAGCAGATCGCCCTCCACGGTGCGTACGTTCTCCGCCCACTGCTGCTCGATGTGGATCAGAGCCCACTGGCGGCGGCAGAACGCGAAGTGTGAGAGCCCGGAGATCGCGAGGTAATTCTCCTCGCGGGCGTCCGTCAGGCCATCCGGCTGCATACGACGCCCTCGGGCAGGGAGTCTGTGTCGACGGCGACCTCGTAGTCGCTGTACGCGCGGGGCGTCAGGACGTCGGCCTTGCGCCGGACGGAAACGGTGTCGAAGAGCTTATACGCCGGCGTGCGGCCGAGCTCCGAATCGTGCCGGAAGACGATCAACTCGCGGACGGCCATCTTGCCGCGCGCGGCGGAGCGGTCGTTCTCGAACATATTGAGGATCGCTTCCCAGAGGAGCGCGAGGTCCTCTTCGGAGAAGCCGGTCACCTTCCGCGCGAGGTTCGCGGAGACGTAGCCCTCGCAGCGGTAGAGCGCGTAGGGGACGATGTATTTCCGGCCCATCTCGGTGTTCTTGGCCTCCGCGTCCTCCTCCCGGGTGATCGCGATGCGGGTGATCGTCACTTCCTGCGGGACGATGGGGTCGATGCTGCGTGCAAAGCCGAGCTGCACCGGGCCTCGTACCTGCCCGCAGTTGAGGCTGTTCTTCACGAAGGTCGTCATCACCGCGCCGAACGTGCGGATGTCGAAGAAATGTCCGCACATGAAGTCGCGGATCTTCTCGTCGAGGTGCTCGTCCTTTTTCTTCGCGTCCTTGACCGCCTTCTCATCCACCTCCCAGTGGGCGAGGGCCTCGGCGTCCGAGCGGTTAAGCGGCACGCCGTCCTTGATGTAGATGCGGTAGTGTTCGTCGTTCTCCTTCACGGTCTCCACATAGTTGCGGATCTTCCGCTTGAGGCAGACGTCTGTCACGAGGCCGTGGCCGGTCTCCGGGTCGATGCGCGGCATATTGCCCGCGTCCGGGTCGCCGTTGGGGTTGCCGTTTTCCACGTCGAACAGGATGACAAATTCATAGCGGTTCTTGATCGGTTCAGTCATTTTTGGTCTCCTCCTCTGTTTTCTTGGTGAAATAGGACTGTCTCTGGTGGTAATAGCCGAGATGGAACGCGCCCTGCTCCGCGAGCGTCAGCCGCGCGGGGAGCGTCTCGCGGATGCGGCACTCGAGCTCGCCGATCTGCTTTTCAAAATACACCTTCTGCCCGCCCTCGAGCTTCTTGAGGTGCGACTGCGAGAGCTTCGTCAAAAGCGGGAAGATTGAAGCGGGCGTCGCGGACGCGCTGTTGAAATACTTGTCTTTGATGGTCGTATTGATGCCGGAGTTCGCGGCCTCCTGCACTCTTTCGAGAACGGCGAAGAGCCGTCCGAGGATGTAGGGCAGGTAATCGCTTTGTTCGTTGAGCTGCACAGTCAGGACCTCCTCTGGGATTTTGAATTCTCGGTTGTTCAGGAAAAACGCTTTCAGGATCGCCGCGCGGCCAGGCGTGATCTCGCGTTCCGCGCGGATGCGGAGCATCGTCTGCTCGAAGAGCTCTGCCGGGTACGCCCCGCCGGAGAGAATGGCCCGCAGCACCGCGCCGGCCATCGGCGGGACAGGTTTTTTGTCCCGGCTCTTCTGGTTCACGGTCTCGTCGAGCATCCGCCACAAAGTCAGCGGCGCGCGGTTCGGCGGGCCGGTGATCTCAAGGCGCGTGTTGTGCGCCTCTACGTTTTGCAGCAGCTTCCCGAAGGAGCTCTGCCAGAAAAAGCGGACGCTCAGGCGCGCGGCGTTCGGCGCGATCCCCAGCACATAATACTGGTTTTCCGGGTGCAGCGGGACGGCGCCCACAAAGATCGGCCTGCCCGCGCAGAGCTTTTTCACGGCGTCGCGCAGATCCTCCTCCCGGACGGCCTCGGACGGCGTTCCCATCAGGAGATCGAGGAAGATGTCCTGATAGGCCGGTTCGGCGCTCTCCGCCCAGCTGAGGACGGCGGTGTCCCCGATGTACTGCACGTGCGCGCGGTCCGAGGTCAGGTGATTGAGCGCCGTGCCGTAGGCGAACGCGGCCTCTTCGGAGACCGGCGCGTTCTCGCCCTGCGTGTGGCCGTAGGATTCAAACGCCGCCGCGTTGAAGGAGACGAGCGACGCGCCGCTCGACTGCGCGTCCCGGATGCCCCGCACGGACGGGTGCAGCCGGGCGGCCGGCGCGGTGCGGCCCGTGATCAGGCAGACGGCTTCGTCCGTGTCCGCGATCTTCGCGTTTCGGTCGGCCATCCACGCCTCCCGGATCGCGGGGTCCTCGTGGGCGTACAGGTACGGCGAATCCTCCACGGAGAAGACAAGGTTCGCACCCTGCATCATCTCGGCGAGATACGGCGCGAGGGCGGGATGGGAAGCGGCGCCGGTGAGATCCCAGTTTTCAAAAAACGCGTAGACCGCGCGGGCGTCGAGCGTATCCACCGCGGTGAGGATCTCCTGGTGCAGCGCTTTCGCCGCTGCAAAGCAGCGCGCGGCGCGGTCCGGCTTGCCCTTGTCGTCGACGCCGAGAAAATACGATGTGTTCTCGCAGAGAAAATTTGCGGCTATGCCGGAGGCTCTTTTTTGGCGCATGGGGACCAGCATCGTCTGCGGCACGTCTTTTTTGGCGCCATCGGGCCGGTATTTCAGGGGCCGCACGCCCTGCAGCGTGCCGTCCGCGTCGATGGAGAGCGCGAAGGAGACCTTCGCTTCCTCCCAGCCGTAGCGCGGGAAATTCGCATCGCGCCGGGCAAGATCGTTGTAGTGTTCGTAGAGCGCTTGCAGGATCACCGCAGCACCTCCTTCCCCGCGATTTCGAGCACGCCGTTCTGCAGCTCGGCGAAGAAGTACGTCGGCCGGATGTTTTCCGGGTCGGAATAGTCAAAGTCGTAAAGCATCAGCCCGAGCGGGCGCGTCTCGGGAACGGTCGGCACCGGGCCGCCCCGCCACGGGCCGAACCGCGCGGGACACTCCCTTGTGCCGAAATACGGCGTATGGTAGCACTGCCCTTTTTCGATCCGGCGGCGCGCCATTTCGGCGAACTTGCCGGGGTTGTCGGAAGGACTGGCGTTTTCCGTCATCGTGAAGTGCGCGTCAATCACATAGCGGACGTTCGTGAGCATGGTGGAAGCGCGCTGCTGCCGGGCCTCGGTCGTGTTGATATAGAGCGGCTTCTGCGCTCCGCCCATGACCTCCCGGACATTCGCGGCGAGGATCGGCGTTTTCACCTCGTTCCGCCGGATGTTGGTGAACGCGATCGGGTTCATCACATGGATGCGGTCGATGTGCCAAAGAAGGCCGGGATGCCAAAATACGGCCTCCACGAGGCCGCGGGCGGCGGACGGCGTCATCACCTCATAGCTGTAGCGTTCGGTTTTGAGCTCCGGGCGGGAAAAGAGCGCGTAATCCCCCCAGACCTCCATTTGAATGCCCCAATTCACAGCGGCGGCACCTCCTTTCCCGTTTTCGGATGGAGACGGTTCCCCGAAGCGGGGGAGGACCGTCGGCGTACACGTTTCATTTCCGCTGTCACATCCTTTCGTAAGTTTCTGTGCGTGCCCGCACGGAATCGAACTAAGGCTAGTATAACATATGTTCCGTGAAAAAGCAACAAACCTTCCCTACAACATTTTTGAAAATATTTGTGTATATAGCCGAATATAAACGAAATTCTTCTATTTTCTCCCGTTCGTAATCCGGTAATTTGCTGCGATCCCCAAAAAGGGAGCCCTGCGGGCCTTCCGCAGGAGCATGGGAACAGCGCGCCCGGTGAACTTCGCCTGAATTGGGGAACGCTCTCTTTTTTTGCTGAACGCGAAAACCGCGCCGGGAACCCCAAACTGAGGTCCCGGCGCGGTCCGCCGTTCAGATCATGATCGCAATGCTGCCGCCGTCCGGCAGGACGAGCCCGGTCGTCTCTCGGTACAGCGACTCGTCGAGCAGGAGAAACAGATCGTTTTCCAGCTGCTCCACCGGGAGCTTCGCGAGGTCCGGCAAAAACACGCTGACGCTGAACTGCCCGGCCTTTCGCAGGAGGTCCCGGCCGCGCTCCCCGGTCTTCAGCCGCTCCGCGAGCGCTTTGGCTTCCTCCGAGCGCGGCACGAGGACGGTCACGCTCTCCCCGTCGGAGATCAGGCGAAACTTCCTCGCGGCCTCGGCGAATCCGTAGCTGCCGGATGCGGCGCCGCCCTCAAACAGGGGCAGGATGTCCGCGCTGTCGAGCGCCGGTCCGGCATACGCCCGCAGCTTCCGGAAGTACCGCTCGACGGTCTCGGGGTCGTCGAACGTGTCCCGGCCCCGCACGGCCTCCCGCATACACTCGACGGGCAGCCGCATGGCGTGGGGCAGGTGCGCGTTGTATTTCGCTTCCGGCGCGTAGACATAGACGAGGCTTTCCGAAGCGGGGCGTTTTCCCTCCCGGTTGCAGCGGCCCGCCGCCTGGATGACGGAATCGAGCCCGGCCTCGGCACGGTAGACCACGGGAAAATCGAGGTCCACGCCCGCCTCGACGAGGCTCGTCGCGACGACACGGCAGGGAAGACCGTTCTGTGTGCGCCTTTTGATCTCCGCGAGCACGCGGCGGCGGTGTTCCGGCGTCATGCGGGTGGAGAGGTGGAACTTGCTGTCGTCGGGCAAGAGTTCAAAGACGTTCTGCGCCGCGGCGCGCGTCGGAACGATGCAGAGCGCCTGCTCGTGCGCGGAGAGCCGTTCGGCGAGCGCTTCGTCGGAGAGGCTGCCGAGCGACTCGTACCGGACCCGGCGGAACACCTCCGTCTCGACCGGCGGCGCGATCTCCCGGGGCGCAAGGGCGGGGTCGAGCCCGGCGAACAGCGGGCCGAGCGCAGGCTGCGTCGCCGTACAGAGCACGCAGGACGCGCCGTAGTTTACGGTGAGCTCCGCGATCGCCCGCACGCACGGCGTGAGGAACGGGAGCGGCAGCGTCTGCGCCTCATCGAAGACGATCACGCTCTCCGCGAGGGAGTGGAGCTTCCGGCAGCGCCAGGGCCGGTTGGAAAAGAGCGATTCAAAGAACTGCACCGCCGTCGTGACGATCACCGGCGCGTCCCAGTTTTCCGCCGCGAGCCGCTTCTTTACGCGCGCGGGGTCCGCGCCATCGCCGCCGTCCGGCCCGTCGAGGTCGACGTTCGAGTGGTGCTCCAGAACGTTTTCGTCCCCGAGATACGCGCGGAAGACGTCGGCAGTCTGCTCGATGATGCTGGTATAGGGGATGACATAGACCACCCTGCGCTTGCCGTACGTCTTGGCATGGTGCAGCGCGAACGCCATGGAGGAGAGCGTTTTCCCGCCGCCCGTGGGGACGGTCAGCGTGAAGAGGCCCGGCGCGAGGCATTCTCCCGCTGCCCGGCACGCGCGCAGGATCTCGCCGCGCACGCGGTTGAGCGCTCCTTCTCGAAGCGCTATTTCAGAGATCTTTTCCTCGAACCGCGCGAGGAGCGCCGGGATGTCCGCCCCGCCGCCGCGCGGCTGCTCGCCCTGCATGAACGTCTCCGTATCGAGAAAGTCCGCGTCCACAAGGCAGGAGAAGACCATGCGCGTCCAGAAGGCTTCGGTGAAGCCGCCGTTCCCGAGCCGGCGCGGCGCACGGAGGGCGGGGCGCTCCCCGGGGAGCGCCGGCGTGCCGGGTTCGGGCGGCTCGGTCCCGCGGCGCAGCCGCGCGAGCAGCGTCGTCTCCGTCGGCAGATCGGCGGGGGAGCCGCCATCCGGCAGACCGCCGTGGTGGCCCGCCGCGCAGTACGCGAGGAGCAGGCAGGTCCGCGCGTCCTGCGGGTCGGGGCGTTCGCCGCGCTTCACATGGGCGAGCGGCAGGCGAAAGAGCGCCTGCGCCCCCGCGGTCGAATGGTCCGCCCTCAGCTTTGCGCCGCGGATCCTCCGCTGAAACGCGGCGGACCCCTTGCCGAGATCGTGGCCGAGCGCCGCGATCCGTGCGGCATCCGCAGCGCCGAACGGCCCGGCGAAGTCTGCGGCGCGCTGCGCCGTGCCCAAAAGGTGTTCTTCGAGCGTCTGTTCCCGGCCGTCTTCTGTCCGGTGGGCAAGGATCGTATCCATAAAATTCTCCTTTCCGAGGTTCGGGCCGCTTCTAACGGCCCCGCGCAAAGCGAAAAAACGCGCTCCCGAGCCGTTTCCGGCGCGCGGGAGCGCGGCTTCTTGCGAATATGCTTCCGGGTTTAGTCCGCGAACACGTAACGGTGCAGGCGGTCAAACGCCTCCTCGACGCGGGAGCGCGGCGAGGCGAGGTTCATGCGAATGTGGCACGGCCCGTTGAAGCTGCGGCCGTCCTGCCAGCCCACGCCCACGCGCCATCCGGCATGGAGGACGTCGTCCAGCGTCTTGCCGGTGCGCGCGCAGTACTTGGTGCAGTCGAGGAAGAGCATATACGTCCCCTGCGGCATGGTGACCTCGACGCCGTCGAAGTGCTCCTGGATGTACGTCGATCCGAAGCGGCAGTTGCCCTCGAGCACCTGCAGGAGCTCCTTGACCCATTCCTCGCCCACCTCGTTGTACGCGCCGATGAGCGCGTGCATGGAGAGCACGTTCTGCTCGTTGTAATGCGTCCGGCTCGCGTAGCCGCCCACGCGGTCGCGGAGGTACTTCCCGTAAATGATGTGATAGCTCCCGATCATGCCCGCGAGGTTGAACGTCTTGCTCGGCGCGTAGGCCGCGACGGTGTGCTCGCGCGCCCAGTCGTTCGTCATCTGCGTCGGGATGTGCTTCGAGCCGGAGTAGGTGATGTCCGACCAGATCTCGTCGCTGATGACGTAGCAGTCGTTCGCCTCGAACACCGCCATCGCCTTTTCCAGCTCCCAGCGCTCCCACACGCGCCCCGCGGGGTTGTGGGGAGAGCAGAAGATCACCGTGTGGATGTTGTTCGCCTTGATCTTCGCGTCCATGTCCTCGAAGTCCATGCGGTAGATGCCGTTCTCGTCCTTTTTCAGCTCGCTGTGTACGGAGACGCGCCCCAGCCCGTCGACGTCCATCGCGAAGCCGACGTAGGTCGGGCTGTGCAGCAGGACCTTGTCGCCGGGCTGCGTCAGCACCTGGATCGCGCTCGTCACGCAGCCGTGCACGCCGTTTTCGTAGCCGATGGCCTCGCGCGTGAGGCCCGTCACGCCGAAATGCGTCTCATGCCAGTGGATGATGGATTCGTAATACGCGTCGCGTGTCGGGAAGTAGCCGAACAGCGGGTGTTCCAGCCGCTTGCGGACCGCGTCCGTCACGCTCGGGCTCGTGGCGAAATTCATGTCCGCCACCCACATCGGGATGAAGTCGAACCCCTCCTGCGGCGCGTTGGGCTCGCCGCCCCATACCCGGTGTCCCGCGCTGTCGATGGCGGTGGCGTCCATGCCGCGGCGGTCGATGATGGAGGTAAAATCAAATTTCATGGATCATCTTTCCTTCCTTGGTCGGAGATTTCAGGGCGAACGGGACGTTCCCGTCCGCGCGGATGTGTTTTCTCCATTATAGCGCAAACTCCTAATTTTTTCAACTTTATCCCGGAATTTTTTCCGTCCTTTTTCGCCGCCGAGCAGGAGAGGCCGGGAAGCACCGTCCCGCCGGGGAGACGGCGCAGGCCCCGTGCAGCGCGAAATGGCAAAATGCCCGCTGGCTTTTTTGCGAATTTCAAGAACTGAAAACGGGAGGAATCAAGCGTAAAACGGAGAAAACGCGAGATTTGAAAAAACCTTTTGATTTTCCCGGAAAAACCGCTTGACTTTCCGGGACCCATGGTGTATGATAGTAGAGCACTCGCCGGAAAACGGCGAAAAACCGGCACTTTAGCCTCCGCGCGTCGGAGAATGCATAGAGTCCGAAAAACTATTGGAGGGAACGATATGTCCACCTATATGGCGAAAGCCGGTCAGGTCGAACGCAAATGGTACGTCATCGACGCCG
>CANQIG010000268.1 GCA_947623765.1 uncultured Clostridia bacterium
TATTGGAGGGAACGATATGTCCACCTATATGGCGAAAGCCGGTCAGGTCGAACGCAAATGGTACGTCATCGACGCCGCGGGCAAGCCCCTCGGCCGCGTGGCCGCTCAGGCTGCCGTTCTCCTGCGCGGCAAGCACAAGCCGACCTTCACGCCCCACGTCGACTGCGGCGACCATGTTGTCATCATCAACTGCGCCAACGCGATCCTCACCGGCAACAAGGCTGAAAAGAAGTTCTACTACCGTCATACCGGCTACATCGGCCACATGAAGGCCGTCCGCTATGATACGCTCATGCGCACGAATCCGGAAAAGGCCATGGAGCTTGCCGTCTTCGGCATGATCCCCTCGAACACCATCGGCCGCGCCGCCCAGAACCGCCTTCGCGTTTACGCGGGCAGCGAGCACAAGCACGAGGCCCAGAAGCCCGAAGTCTGGGAATTTTAAGGAGGTAACCGAGAATGAGCATTTACGATAAAGCCCCCTTCTTCTACGGCACCGGCCGCAGAAAGAGCTCCGTCGCCCGTGTCCGTCTGTATCAGGGCACCGGCCGCATCACGATCAACGACCGTGACATCGACGAATACTTCGGCCTCGACACGCTGAAGTTCATCGTCCGCCAGCCCCTCGCGCTGACCTCCACCGACGAGAAGTTCGACGTGGTCTGCCGCGTCGCCGGCGGCGGCGTCACCGGCCAGGCCGGCGCGATCCGCCACGGCATCGCCCGCGCGCTGCTTCAGTATGACGCGGAGAACCTCCGCGCCCCGCTCAAGAAGGCCGGGTTCCTCACCCGCGACCCGAGAATGAAGGAACGCAAGAAATACGGCCTCAAAGCCGCCCGCCGTGCGCCGCAGTTCTCGAAGCGCTGAAGTTTCTGCCAAAACAGCTCAAAAAGCCCGGAGATACGCCATTTCCGGGCTTTTCTTATACCCAAAATCCCGGAACGGCTGTCCAAATTTGGCGTGATTTGAACCGTTTTCTATGGGTTTATAGGGGCTAGACGATGTGCGCAGGAATATGCAGATGTATATCAACTGGGTGCGGAACGGCATCGAGCGGCGGAAAGGAGAAAATCGGATGAATGTTCTGATGATCAACGGAAGTCCCAGAGGAGAGCGGAGCAACTCCTGGCAGTTGGCCCGCGCCTTTCTGGAGGGGATGCGTGAAAGCGGGGAACCTATGGAGACGCAGGAGGCGGCCGTCACCCGTCTGAATATCCGCCCCTGTCTGGGCTGTTTCTCCTGCTGGAGCAAGACCCCCGGACAATGCTGCATCTCGGACGACATGGGGCAGGTGATCGAAAAGCTGCTGTGGGCGGATGTGACGATCTGGAGCTTTCCGTTGTACTACTTTTCCGTACCGGGCCCGCTGAAAAACCTCATTGACCGCCAGCTCCCCATGGTCCTCCCGTTCATGGCGGAGGACGGCGGCGAGACCGGCAGCGGCAGTCATCCCGCACGCTGGGACATGAGCGGCAAACGGACGGTGGTGATCTCCACCTGCGGTTTCTATACGGCGAAGGGGAATTACGACGGCGTATGCAGCCTGTTCGACCACATCTGCGGGAGGGGGAACTATACGACGCTGTTCTGCGGACAGGGCGAGCTGTTCCGGGTGTCCGACGTAAAGCCGCGGACGGATGAATACCTGGGATATGTCCGTCAGGCGGGCAGAGAGTACATGACCGGCGGCATTTCCGAGGAGACCCATACCAATTTGAGCCAGCCGCTATTCCCCCGGAAGGTGTTCGAGACTTGGGCGGACGCCAGCTGGGGCGTGGACCAAGAAACAGGAGATCGGGAGTCGGATACGCTGATCTTCACCCGGCAGATGGCCGCACTCTACAAGCCGGAAAGCTGGCCCGGCCGTGATTTGGTGCTGGAGATGGTCTATACGGACGTGCATGAGCGCTATCAGATCGTCCTCGCGAGATCGGGCAGCCGGACGCTGACCGATGGATTCCTGCCCGCCACCACCACGATCGAAACGCCCGCCGCGGTATGGCGTGCGATCGCGGGCGGCGAGATCAGCGGCAGCGAGGCGCTGATGCGGCACCAATACCGGGTGGACGGCGACTTCGACCTGCTGATGAACTGGGACAAATATTTTGCCGGGACCGGAAACGCGGAGCCTTCCAAAGAGGGACAAAAGAGCAGCCCCGCTGGAGGGATCCATGCCCCCGCAAAATCCGCCAGTCTGAGCATCCTCCTGATCCCGTGGATCGTATTCTGGGCGGGGGCCTCCATCCATTCCTATTGGGGAAGTCTGGCAAGTCTCGCGGCCTGCGTGCTGGTCCCGTTGATCTTCTACCGTAATCAAAAGACGTTTTATGATGTGCTGTCCGTGGGGTTGGTGACGTGTTTTTCCGTGGCGGCTCTGCTCGGCGCACCCATACGGTGGGTCGTGCCGCTCGCTTATCTGGCTTTCGGGATCATGTGGACCGCAAGCTGTTTTGGCAGGATCCCCCTCACGGCGCACTATTCCATGCAGGACTATGGCGGGGAAAGCGCCTTGTCCAATCCGATTTTTGTGAGGACCAACCGGATCTTGACGCTGGCCTGGGGCGTGCTATATCTGCTCACCCCGATATGGACGTATTTCATTCTCGGTACCGGGATCGGCGGCTGGATCGGCGCGATCAACTCCATCCTGCCGCTGCTGATGGGCGCGTTCACCGCATGGTTCCAAAAGTGGTATCCCGCGAAAGTCGCCAAAGGATAACGGACGGTTGATTTCTTGACACACAGGGGAGGCCAGGCCGAATGTTCAAAGAAGCCCTGTTCGCCGCCGCGAGAAGGCCGTTTCTGGGAACGGCGGTCGGGAAGGCGTTCCAGTATTGCAGCTGGGCGCTGCCCGTGCAGAAGGTGAACGAGGACCGGGATGTCCTCGCGTTTTGCCAACCCCCCGCTCGTCCTATGAGCACCATCTGATCCTCTCGCCGAAACGCGCGGTCCGGAACTTGCAGCAGATGGCGCGGGAAGACGGCGGGAGCGCTTTCGCGAAGATCTGCCGCGCCGTGGAAACGGTCCGCGCACGGCATCCGGAATACCAGAGCGGCTTTACGCTCGTCGCGAACGGCTGCAAGCGGCAGGATGTGCAGCAGGTGCATTTTCATATGTTCACCGGCGATGCGGTCGTGAATATATACCCGGCGCGCGAACCAGCCGAGCGCGCGGTCTTTCAGGACGGCACGGTCCGCGTTGTGCAGCACCCGCGCCCGAACTGGGAGACGCATTTTGTGGTCCTGCCCTGCGCGCCGAGACGGAAAGCGGGGAAGCTGCAGAGCGGTATCTCGGGGCGGTCCTGCAGAGCATCGACCGGCTGGACGACGCGTTCGGGCTCGTGCAGCGCGGGTACTCCCTCGTCTACCGCTGCGGAGCCGGGAGCGCGGAAGCGGGGCTTCCGGTCTTCCACATTGTCGCTAGGCGAAGAACGAGCTAGAGAATGTAGCAGCCGTCGCCGCGGGGAGCGGCGCTTCGCTCTTTCTCCCGCAAGGAAATCCCTGCGCCGATTCGGTCCTGCGTGGCCAAGCGCGTTGTATGTCCCTGCAGTCAGGCCCGGGGCGGAGAAATGCCGACAGGTCGGAAAGGGCCTAGGAAAAGAGGCCACCCGGCCAAAAAACGGCGAGGCAGAAGCACAAATGGGCGTTGAAAACGGTCTTGCGGACCATAGGAAAAACAGTGAAAAATGGCGCTGTTTCCGCGCCGTTTGGGTTCCGCGCAGTTCAGCGCGTTGGATGTTCCTTCGGCCACGCCCACAGGGTGGGGAGAACGGCGGGCAGGTCAAAATGTGCCTAGGAACAGGGGCTGTCCAGCCCGAAAAACGGCGCGGCAGAACGCAAACCGTCGTTGAAAACAGCGAAAAATGGCGGTTTTTCGCATCGTTTGCATCCTGCACGCTCTGTATATTCCTGCAATCCGGCGTGCTGCGGGGAGAAATGCGGGCTGATCGGAAAGCAGCAGGACAAACCGAGAACGAAGGCAGGCGATTCTTAGGAAAACGCAGCTCGGAGGGCTTCGCGGAGCGGCGGGAAACGGCGGGTCCCGCGCCGCTTTGGAGAAAAAAGGGGCCGAAGTCCGAAAAAAAGAGTTGACGGCGGCGGCGTTCTGTGGTATAATACAGTGCAGTCACGATGTGCGGATGTAGTTCAATGGTAGAACCCCAGCCTTCCAAGCTGGTCGTGTGGGTTCGATTCCCATCATCCGCTCCAGCGTAAGATCCGCGGCGGCTTTTTCCGCGATCCGAGCAGTAAGCGCCAATAGCTCAGCTGGATAGAGCAGCCGCCTTCTAAGCGGCAGGTCAGGGGTTCGAGTCCCTTTTGGCGCGCCAATATGGTGGATATAGCTTAGTTGGTTAAAGCGCCAGTTTGTGGCACTGGAGACCGTCGGTTCGAATCCGACTTTCCACCCCATATCGCGGCAGACCCAGATGGTCTGCCGCGATTTTTGTCTATTGACCGCCCGCAGCCCGGGCGGTTTTCGCATACGCAAAAGGTCCTCCGGTCTTGCCGGAGGACCTTTTGCGTATGTACCTTTTCGTGGGACACCGATGCACTGTGGTCAGCGGGAAGGTGGCGGAGAGCGGCGGTAGAAGGTGGTGTTTTAGAGGGATTTGGCGGCGTTTTAGAGGGAAATGGGTGCAGTTAGAAGGTCGCGGCGGGCAGGAGGTTGGAGTGCAAATATGAGGAATCGGGAGGTCGGCGAGCGGAGGTCAGCGGAGAGGGGACCGGGAGCAGTGGTAGAAGGTGGAATTTGAGAGGGATGTGATGGTGTTTTGGAGGGAAATAGGTGCAGTTGGAAGGTCCCGGCGGGCAGGAGGCCGGAGTGCGGAGATGAAGAAGCGGGAGGCCGGAGAGCGGAGGTCAGAGGGAAGGGGCGGAGAGCGGCGGTAGAAGGTGGTATTTGAGAGGGATTTAGCGGTGTTTTGGAGGGAAATGGGCGCAGTTAGAAGGGTTTCGGCGGGAAGGAGGCCGGAGTGTGGCGGCGGGGAAGCGGGAGGACGGCGAGCGGAGATTAGCGGGAAGAGGGCCGAGAGCGATGGTAGAAGATAGGATGTGAGAGGGATTTGACGGTGTTTTGGAGGGAAATGGGCGCAGTTAGAAGGGTTTCGGCCAGGGCCGGACCCAGCAGCGAGGCGGCGGAGCGGGAGGCCGGTGCGCGGAGGTCAGCGGAGAGGAGGCGGAGAGCAGTGGTAGAAGATGGTATTTGAGAGGGATTTGGCGGCGGTTTGGAGGGAAATGGGCGCAGCTAGAAGGTTCCGGCGAGTAGGAGCTGGGAGTGCGGCGGAGAGGGAGCGGGAGGCCGGAGCACGCGGGGTCAGCGGAGAGGAGGCGGAGAGCAGTGGTAGAAGATGGTATTTGAAAGGGATTTAGCGGCGGTTTGGAGGGAAATGGGTGAAGTTAGAAGGTTCTGGCGGGAGAGAGGCCGGAGTGCGGCGGCGATGGAGCGGGAGGACGGCGAGCGGGAGTCAGCGGGAAGAGGGCCGAGAGTGATGGTAGAAGGTGGTATTTGAAAGGGATTTAGCGGCGGTTTGGAGGGAAATGGGTGAAGTTAGAAGGTTCTGGCGGGAGAGAGGCCGGAGTGCGGCGGCGATGGAGCGGGAGGACGGCGAGCGGGAGTCAGCGGGAAGAGGGCCGAGAGTGGTGGTAGAAGGCGGTATTTGAGAGGGATTTGGCGGCAGTTTGGAGGGAAATGGGTGCGGCAAAGAGGGCTCCGGCGAGGAGGATCTCCGCGAGGACGCGGGGGAGCCCGGCGAGGGGGGCGGCGGCGAGGAAGCGGCGCGCGAGGAGGCTCGCCGCGAGCGCGAGCAGCGCGGGGAGGAGCACGGTGCGCGGCACGTCGATGCGGACGCGGGAGACGCGCAGCAGCCGCCGGACCGAGAGCATGGCATTCAGGATGGAGGAGAAGAACAGGATCGCGAGGTAGCCCTTCATGCCGGTGAACCGCATGAAGAGGAGGATCAGCAGGACGCGGGTGAAGGAGTCCGTGAAGTTGTATTTCATGGAGTTGAGCTGTTCGTCGAGACCCTTGAGCAGGGAATCGACGACGACGTCGAGGTAGAGCAGCGGGACGATCGGCGCGAGGATGCGTAGGTACTGCCCGGCTTCGCGGCTTTTGTAGAACGCCGCGCCCCAGTCGTCCCCGAAGACGAAGAAGACCGCCGCCGAGAACACCCCGAAGACGAGCGCCGCCGAGACCGCCCGGTTCGTGATGTGGGAGACGGCGCGGCGGCGGCCCCGCTCGAATTCGAGCGCGACCTTCGGGATGAGGAGCGACGCGAAGGAAGAGAGGAACGACGAGGGGAAGTAGAGCATCGGCATGGCCATGCCCTGCAGCACGCCGTAGGACGCCATGGCCGCCGCGCCGGACGCGCCGAAGCGCCTGAGCTCCCGGGGGATGAGCAGGTTCTCCCCGGTGTTGAGGAGGCTCCTTGCGGCGCTCGAGAGCGTGCAGGGCAGCGCGATGTGGAACATCCCCCGGAGGACCCCGGCGGCGGGAGCCTTCTCCTTCGGCGTATTGCGGCGAAGGCTCCGCCGCAGCACGGCCCACCCCGTAAGGAACGAGACGCATTCCCCGAAGGTGGAAGCGAGCATGGCCGCGAGACACGCGGCCTCGATGCTCTGCGGCGCGAAGTACCAGAAGAGCGCCGCCGCCGTGAGCACCGTGAAGAGCGTCTCCACCGCGTCGGAAAAGGAGGTGGAGACGGATTCCTCCACCGCGAGGAAGTACCCCTTCATGCAGGTGGAGAGCGACATGAACGGCAGCCCGAGCGCGAGGATCCTCAGGCTCGGCGCGGCCCCGGGCCGCCCGAGGATGTACGCGGCGGCGGGCTCTGCGAGGGCGAACACGGCGAGCGCGATCAGCGAGGAGAGCGTCAGGCAGAAGAGCAGGCAGCGCAGCACCGCGGAGCGGACCGTCTCGCCGCGCCCGGAGGCGCGTGCGGCCGTCACCATGCGGGTGACGGCGAGGGAGATCCCGGAGGTGGAGAGCGTCACGGAGAGCATGAACACGGAAAAGATGAGCTGGTAGAGGCCCATGCCCTCCGCGCCGATCTTCCCGGAGAGCCAGCTCCGGTAGCCGATGTTTGCGGCTCTGAGCAGCAGGGAGAACGCGGTGAGCACCGCGCCCTGCACGAAAAATTTCCGTTTTGACATGGACACGCTCCTTCCATGGCGCGAAGCGCGGGGATTTTCTTTGGATCCTCCCTTGCATCTTTCCGGGCGCCGTTGTATACTGAAAGGGCAGAATCTCGAAAGGGGCGGAAGTATGGAAGAATCAAAAAGCTGGGTGGAAGTGATCGTCACGGTCCCGGCAAAGGAGATCGACCGCGCGGGAGACATCGCGCAGATGGTCGTGCCCTACGGCATCTATATGGAGGATTATTCCCATTTAGAAGAAGAGGCCATGGAGATCGCGCACATCGACCTCATCGATGAGGCGCTGCTCCAAAAGGACCGCACAAAGGGGATCATTCACGTCTATCTCTCGCCCGAGGACAATCCGGCGGAGGCCGTTTCCTTCCTGACGGAACGGTACACCGCCGCCGGGATCCCCTTCACGGTCGAGACGGAAAACGTCCGCGAGGAGGACT